>JAHJOY010000225.1 GCA_018819665.1 bacterium | reverse complement strand
TTCTTTCTTTTGTTTTTTCTTCTATATCTTTGATTACTGTAATCAGGTCGATTAAAATTGTAGTTACATATTTGTTCGGACCGCCTTGTTCAATAGATTTCGGAAAAGGAGAAAAATAAACATTCATAGTCCCCTTCATGCTTTTTTGAATAATGAAAAATAGACTATTTTTCTCAAATACTTCTCGATTACCTTTTAAAACCTGCCATATGTTTATATCCCCATCGAGTTCTGGAACAATGTCCTTGCCTTGTTTATCAATAAAACTATAAGCCCCCGTTTTTTGGCTATATTTCACCTTAACGATATCAACCGCATAGCTTGGAAATGCATATCCTATGAGAATTTTAATATCTTTTAAATCTATTCCTAGGTTATACAAAGATTTAATTAGGGATAAAGTTACTAAGTTTTCAACAGAAAAATAATGAGATCGACCTCTGCCCTCTCCAACAATAAAAGGCTTCAATAATCCTCTTGTTTGAACCCAATGATAAAGGGTATTTGCGTTGATACCCAAAAGGTTATTGATATCTTTTGCCGTATATAACTTATGACTTGCTTCGTGATTCACAATATGATTATAAGATATTTCTCTGTACATGTCAAATCAATTACAATCAGAGAAACAAAATTAATATATTCTCCTCCAATTTATTACAAAAAAGAGAGATTTAATTGTCAGCCATCGGCTAACCCCCCTCCCCTCTTCCATATATATTATATAGGTAGAATAGGGTTTAAAATGGTGAGTGAGTAAAACTATGGGGTTAAGTCCGTATAATTACATGTGTTAATAATTCAATATGTATAAAATCGCTTGTATATTTTTAATATTACTGATATTTTCGAATCGGAGGGCCAAATGAAAAAAATCACAATAATATTGATCGTCAGCTTTTTTGTATTATGCTTCCAGCCTAGCGTATCTGGATTCACTCTAAAATCTCTTCAGCAAATATCCGATTCAATCAGCGAAATTGAAGAGGGAAAAGCACTGTATTATCAGGGGAATCCATCTAGAGCAATTATTGTTCTGCTCAAGGCCGTTAATGGCATAAAAAATGACACACAATATTCTGAAGTAGAGAAAAAAATATTACTGGTCAAAACATATTTTTGGTTGGGCATATGTTATGAGAAAAATAACCACATTACTACTGCAGAAGGAATGTTTAAACTCGTTTTAGACAACGATCCTCTTTTTGATCCTTCTGTAGAAATCTCAGAATCCGAACTATCTGAACTATTTAATGAAGTGAAAATAACTTACCAAAATCAAAACGCTGTTGTACGGCCATTAGTTAAAAGGCAAGATGCCCTAACTCGCCAAACTGTAACTGATAATCCTCCAAATATAGAAGTTCTTGCACAAAACGAGAGAGGGGTTGAGTCTGAAAAAAATGATTTCAAGAGGATCGAATTTGGTCTTCTCTTTGGTTTTGGTTTACCTAACTTTAATTTTAACACCGATTTTCGCGGAGTTTTAACCGTCATAAGAATATAAGGTTTTTACCCAAGATTCACCCGAACTTAAGTGTAATTTTTATCCCATCAAGCCATGAAAGAGATTGGGGTAAACGCTGCCATGGAACAGCCCTCAAAATAGGATTATGCGCCCTGCGGGGATACGTGATTATAACTTCTCCCTCATTGACACTCAAGTTTGCCTTGCCTTGAACGAAATGTCTGTAGATTTTAGGCGCATCGCATTGTTCAAAGCCACGAAGTTTTTGGGCAAGCATACTGTAGAGAGTATCGGCCATCATAGTCATAACCACATCAAAGTGCACTTTGATAAGGATAGGTGAAGAAAGCGCATTGAGGTGGAAAAACTTAACCGCCTCAGAGATAGCATTCTCCACACGCCACCGGCGAGCGTAATTTCCTACAAGAAGTTCTACAGGAGTATCAAAGTCATTGGAGATGAGAAAGGAGGGTTTTTCATGACCATTGCCACGGACAATAACCTGGCGGACTTGTCCCTCATAGTCTCTAAGAGATATTATGGATTGATAGACTTGAGGGGTGGGATATTTTCTTTTCCCATGGGGAATAGTGACCTTCTCCCATGATCCTATTCCATCTATCTTGCTTAAAAGATTCTTTCCTCTTCGTCGAAGTGTTATGAATTTTATCCCTTGTTTATTCAGCTGTGAAAGCTTGGAGTAAGAGGTAAATTTGGAGTCGAAAACAAAGGTGGGCTTTATACCGCGTTTTATTCCTTTCCAGAATGAGAGAAATCTTAAAACCTGATCGTCTGACTCATTACGTTTAATATCAGAAGCCGTATAAAGAAGGAGCTTGGAAACCGCATCCTGGGCAAAAAGAGTAAGCGCACCTTTGATACGCTTTCCCCTCATCCCGGCCCAGTGCTCTTCTAATACGGATTCATCCCCATAATGAGGGACCGTGTGAAAGTCCATGTTGATAATACTGCCGTCGTATAAGCCCAGTCTGCAGGCTTGTTTGATAAAGGCTTTTTGAAGACGCAGGAGATGCACCTCATCGAGAGAATAAGAATAGGAAGACATCGCCGTGCACTTGGGGAGAACATTTAATCCTGCAAATAATCCAAGCCCTGGATCAAACGCATGGTCCCCCATATGGGCATAACGTTCGGTGCCGATGAGTTTAAGAGCAAGAAACGAGAGGAAGTAACTTGTTGCAGGAATCGTTTTATTTCCAGGCAATCCAGCGCTTTTTATGATATCTCTAATGTTGAACTTTTCAATAAAGGGGGCAAAAAGAAAAATGCCGCCTGCTTCACAGTCAAACGCTTGTCCCTCCATCTGGCCTATTGTAATGGCTTCCGATCTGGCCGGAACTTCTGCTCCTTTGACAGTCAGGCCAATTTTAAGACGGCTTCTCCGTGGCAGTTTCGCAAAGCCTTCCTCCCGCAGCACCCGCTCAACAGTCCGCACCGAGATTTCAACACCTTCTTCAGATAACAACTCAGTAATCTCACCTGCGGACAAACGGCTCTTTCTCCAGGAGCAGATTTTCTCACGAAGTTCGTTAGTCACACGCCTTCGGGCAGCTTTGCCTTCGGGTACAGGCTCAGAGAAGTCAACCTTTTCATAAATAAAGAGGTGTCTTAACAGATGGACATATGAAAGTGTATACCCAAAGCGGTCGGCAACAACCTTTGCGGGCAGTCGATCCACAAAAGATGCCCGCAAAGCTTCGTAACGCCGCTGCCACTCGTGAACAGGGTTTGTGAAATAATTTGCATCACGCATGATTATTTTATATATAATGACGGTATAAAAGTCAAGTATTATTTTATAAAACACAATTCCTTGTAGAGAAGAAGATGCAATATTGTCAAATATTTTCATATTCCCTTGGGAAAAAAGGATGTTTTCGATGACCATATGAATTTTTGGTATCTGCCAGACGTTTGTTTTAACTTTAAGATTGTAATATTATATCCGTCATGCGATATAAGGCTTGACGTTTTATCTGAAACAAGACAGCTTATAACCTATTGATTTTGAGTGATTTGCTATATGCTCAGAAAAGGCGGCTTCATTTTGTGTTCTGAAATTAAGTTCCGCGAAAATCGGTGTTCAACATATAATTTCCATACAGAGGGATCCCGAGGCCGAAATGATCACTTTGTCCCTGCGGCCGGTTCAGTTTATTCTGGGAATTTCATGACT
>JAHJOY010000022.1 GCA_018819665.1 bacterium | reverse complement strand
TTTTATCTACTTTTATAGATATCCGAGAACCGGCTTGAGCCCCGACAAAAACCACTAAAGCTAGAATTAAAGCCATTTTCAGTTCAAAATGTCCAGCAAAATAATGTCCCCAAAAACCAAATAAAGCAGTTATTCCTACCATAAAACAGGATGTTCCTATAGCAATTTTCATAGGAATACCACATAACAAAACCATTAAAGGAACTTTTGTTGCCCCTCCTCCAGTACCTAATAAGCCAGCTGTCAAACCGGATAAGGTAGCAATTGGAAGTCCGAGTAAAAGATTAACTGAATACTCTTCTTCTCCAAATTTTCTTAGCCAGTAACCCCATTTTCTCTCATTAATGAATTTATCTTGAATTTCTTTAATAGGTTTTATCATAAAATATCCAGAAACAATTAGGACTAAAACAAATAATACTTTTAATCCATTAATTTGAATAAAGGAAGAATAATATCCACCAATAAGAGCGGTAATAGCAATTAAAGGTTCAATTGTTAATGCTAACTTCCAATCTACTAATTGAACTCGATAATATACTAAAGTAGCAGAAAGGGACAGAGCCATTATTATAAATAGACTGATTGCTGCGGCTTGATAAAAGGGGAAACCAAAGGCTAATAATATAGGGACATACAGTACTCCGCCACCTATACCGATCATAGAACTTATTGCTGCGGTAATAAAAAATATCAGGTACATAAAGACTGACTCTATCATATTATTTCCTATACTTTAAAATAAATTCTCTATAATTTCTGAAACCTTCTTTGTATAATTCAGAGAACTGCCCCCTGAATCAGTCCCCTGTATCATATCATTTTTCATATATTGTATAACCAGAACGTCCATGTACCTTAATCGAATACATAGCAATATCTGCATTTTTAATTAGAGTATCGCTTTTTTTGCCGTGATCGGGATAGATAGAAATCCCAATACTGGTAGTAATATTTAATTTCTCGCCATCAATAAAAAATGGTTCTTTAAAAGACACATTCAGCACGGCACGCCGTGCTGCTACAAAATTTAGGAAACAACCTCATTTTTTTTCGGCTCACTCTATTTTGCACTATCTTCAAAAATATCTCCACCAATTGAGGGTCAAACTGGGTACCGGCGCATCTTTTGATTTCTTTTAGGGCTTCGGTTTTGCTTACTGCACCTTTATAAGGACAACGGGACTGCATTACATCATAGGCATCGATAATAGAAATGATACGGGAAAGAAGAGGAATCTTTTCTCCTTTTAGACCATTCGGATAACCATTACCATCCCAGTGTTCATGGTGGTGAAGGATCTCCTGGGCAATAGGGGCAAAATCAGGGATGTTTTTAGCCATACGATAGCCTATGCGGGAGTGTTCTCTCATCTTCTTCCATTCTGAGGGGGTTAGGATATAGGTCTTAAAGAGGATACTATCCGGGATACCGATCTTGCCGATATCGTGTAAGAGAGCTAAGAGTTTTAAGTTTCCTAACTGGTATTCGGTAAGCCCTACCCTCTTACCTAAAGAGAAGACTAATTCCTGGAGTCTCTGGGCATGATCAGAGGTATGGGGGTCCCGTTCGGCAAGGACAATACGGAAAGCCTCTAAGAAATGTTTTTCTCTGCTTTTACCATTGAAGAGTTTATCCTGATACATATTACGGTCAGCTTCTTTAAGGAGAGAGTTTGTATCTTTATATTCTCCTTCCTGGGTAGTATGACCTAAAGAGATATTCGGTCTTAAGTAGATGGGCTTTATCTTATCTTGCTGACAGGTTTTTTTGAACCTCTCACAAAACTCATGAGCCTGTTCGGAGGTGGTAGAGGGTAGGAGAATGGCAAACTCATCTCCACCGATACGGGCCAGGATGTCCCCTTGGCGGGAAACGGAAGTAAGGATCTGAGAGGAGTGTTGTAAGAGTCGGTCTCCCTCGGAATGACCGAAGGTATCATTTATAACTTTTAAGCCATTGACATCGAGCATTACTACACTCAAAGGGTAGTAACGGGGGAAATTGTACCTTTCCAGTTCTTCCTCAAAGTAAGGTCGGTTGTAAAGACCGGTTAAGGAATCATGGAAGCTTAGGTGTTTGATTCTTTCTTCGGAGCTTTTACGCTCTATGGCAGTAGCTATCTGGGAGGAGACAAATTCTAAAAGCTTGATGTCGCTTTCAGAATAGAGATTAGGATTGGTATAGCTCTGGACTACCATAGCTCCGATTACTTTATCTTCTATCTTTAGGGGGACTCCTAACCAGACCTTACGTAATATGCCAAACCATTCTTTAAATTCCATCATAAACTTTTTCCCTTTAATCATTTCTTGATTAACAAAAATTGATTTACATGTTCTAACTCAGCAATCTTCGCACGCAATTCCATTAATTCATTTATCAATTGCTCTTTATCTTTATCTCCCATTTGGTTCATCTCCTAAAAAAATAAAAGTTGGTAGTTTGGCAATCATAGCGAAAAATGCCTTAGACCCATTACTTTGCGTCCTGCCCTTTCGGATAGTTTGCCTTTTTCAACTTTTTAAATATATATTTAGGTTATAATATATTAAGCTTATTTAAAATGACTAACTTAAAAAACTAATAATATGTGTACATATTACCATCTTAGTCTTAAGAATTCCAATTTTTTAAAATCTAGAGGTTTCATACTCTATTCTTTTTTTATTTATAATTAATCTCTAACCAGGCATAGGAATGGTCTTCTTCGAGACCTGCCCAGAATAAAATATTTTCAAGACTGCTTATACCTTCTAATATATCGTCTAAAGATTCTTTTCTCTTTGCTCCTTCGGTTTCTTCTGCCCCTTCGGTTTCTTCTGCCCCTTCTGGTATCTCTTGTACTGCCATTTGCATAAATCTTCCTACAATCTCGCTAACAGAATTCATATCTATATACAATAGAGAAAAAACCTTAGGAAAAGAAAGCATATATTTTATAGCTTCCAGCTTATCCAAAGTGGCCATATCTCCTTTTTTAGCATCTATAATATTTGCTATGCCGCTGGATAAGACAAATCTATCCCCTACAATTCCATATCCCAAGGGAAACATTGGGTTGGGTAGGCTTTTGTAATTTATTCCCTCATATTGATTGTCTATTAATGTGCCACCCATCATAGGAGCAAGGTTTTCTAATGCAGGATAAAGATTCTGAATAAGTTTTTCTTCTGAAGAATATCCGGCTATCAGCCCCACTTTAGGAAAAATTGCGGAAGTATCAAAAAGCCCTAAACTAAATTCTTTTGCCGGCCAGGAATAAATAGTTTTTTCGATGTCAACTCCACTTTTTTCCTGAACTTGTTTAACATTTTTTTCTAAATCAATTAGAAGATCCTCACTTATGTAATCTTCCTTTACCTCTTCCCAGGTAAGAGGTAATACACCACCAAGATAGAAGAATGTATTTTTAGGAAACATAGAGAGTGACTGTACATTGCTTATATCTGCTTCTTTAAGTACATCAAAATATTTTTCCGCTATTTGAGCAACCATATAGGCTTTAAATTGTTTCTCTTGATAACCGCCCACTCCACTTATAGTACCCATATCCTTTAAAGAATCCCGAGAATCCTTTAAAGTTTTAGCTAACTCTTCTTCTTCAACTACTTCAACTAATTCGTCTAACACGTGGTAGAGCTCTTGACCAAACAAACAGAAAAAGAAACTTGAAGGCTTTACTTTCTCGCCGGTTTTCACTTTTAGTTCTTTATATTCTGAATTTTCAAGAAGAGAATTGCTCTTTCCTTGAAATACTTCTATAGCTTTTTTAACCGGTGACAAATTCCCTCCAATAACTAAGGTATCCCCTAAAAAAGCGTAAGAAATGGACTTTATGGGTTCTAAATCTGCATCTTCAGGGAGAATTATATTTACTATGTCAATGCCTTTATAATTTGATACTTCTTCTTTTAAATCATTTTTCGCCTCAATAGCTCCCACAAATTTAGTAAAAGCACGACTATCAGAAGGAGATAAAGCAAGCAACACTTCAGGGGCTCCTCCTACAGAAACACCCAAACAAGAGAGAATTGCACCACCGGAAAAGATGTTCTCTAAAAATAACGGGTCTAAGACATCAAATCCCAGTTCTTCTTTTATCTCTTCTCTGGTCATTCTATAATCTTGTATTTCGCTACTTTCTTCTCCTTCTGGCACAAAGCTTGCCAAATCTAATTCAGACAAACTTTTTATTAATTCTGCATCTTTTATTTCCAAAACCCCGATAACCTTTTCTGGAATTACCTCCAATAAGGGATTTCCATAGGCAAAATTAAATAAAAAAGCAAACAACAAAAATATGGTTACAATCAGACCTAAAACTTTAAATTTGTTACTCATAATCACTTCTCCTTTTTAATTTATTTTATTTGGATTATACTACTGCCTTTATATTAAATTATTTAAGTAGAGATGCTTAAATAGAATAAAAACACTTTTTAAAAAAATGAACTTATCACTAATATTCTATATAATTTTTAAAAACCCTTTTTTATAATA
>JAHJOY010000224.1 GCA_018819665.1 bacterium | reverse complement strand
TCATAATCCAGCGCAGCTTGATCAAAGATGGTGCGGAGGGACGTTCTTGCATTCATATCCTTATTCATTTTTGTTCCTCCTTCTTGGATTAACATTGAAAAAAATTGCCACAATTTCGTATAATGTTTTCGGGCTATGCAAAGTTTTGCGTTAGCAAAATTTAGGGAAAACGAACGAATGTGAAGTTTTCCCATATAGCCCGTGTTATATGACCCGAAGGGTAAGGTTGTGAAGCAACCGCAGAGTTCCAAACCCCATCACTAATTAATCCTTTTCTAATATTTTTTAACATTTTCTCCTTCTTCCTTCATATGTGTTTTAATCAGGAAATACCGGGGTACACGTTTCATGTAGGCACGGTATGAATCACCATATCGTTCTAAGCAAGCTTCTTCCTCCGCTAGATCTCTAGAGTGAAGGAATAATGAAGATATAATTATTATGAATAGCACAAGCCATGAGCCTATGGCAATACAAATCCCAAAAGCCGAAATAAATAACATCAGTACCTGTGGATGGCGTGATATTCTGTAGAGTCCTCTGGTAACCGACTGATTAAGTGGTGTGTTTTTGAAATTGAAAAGAGCAGTAATGAATCCAGTCAAACCAAGGGCAAATAAAATAATGCCGGGGATAAAAATATTAGATCTTATTTTTAATGGGGTAAAAATTATCAGAAATAAACAAACAAGAGCTAATAATTTTCCTGTAACATAAAAACCTCTTTGAGTTTTACTCCAGCCAGACTTATCATAATCATAAAGCCTTGCTACCACATCCTTAGGAAAGGCCATAAGCAAAATACCGTATATCAAATACATTAAACATATTAGAATCCATCCGTTAAGCCATCCTATTTCAAGTGCGGGAATTAGTTCCATTTCTACCATCATACTCCTATCCTCCTTAAAATAGCTTAAAATAGGGACAGACACCTATTAATCAACTTTCTTCTTAGGCCTTCCTTTCGGCTTTAACTTAAAAAGTCTCTTAAGCTGTCCTTCAAGCCTTTCTATAAAATCATTCGTTCCCAGAGGCCGGCCTGTTCTGGTCTTTTCCCTGATCCCTTTTATTTCATCGGGATTATCAGGCGCCTCGATAAACTCCTCCCAGCTTTTTGGTTCTTTCTCAATATAATCAAAAAGCTGGTTGATTCCCAAGGGGTCGTCTCGATGGATTCCACAATGTATTTTTGCACTTGAGTATTTCCATAAATATGGTTGCTTGACCATCTTTGCCCGTACGGGATTTCTTTCTATATAGCGGGCACAGGCTATTATATGCCACTCATCCAGGACACAGGAGAAGAAGCGGCCCTGGAATAAATGACCGCTTACCTTCATTTTGTTATTATAATACTGGGAATACTTCATATTAGTATATTTAAATACCTTCCCCATTGAATCTTCTCTTTGGGGAATCGCCATAAAGTGGACATGATTTGACATGAGACAGTAAGCTAATATGTCTAAGTGATAGCGCTTACTTTCCTCTTTTAGAAGTGAGAGATATTTTCTTCGGTCAGTATCATCAGCAAATATCTTTTGTCGATAATTCCCTCTTTGAGTGATATGGTGCGGGTAGCCCGCTGCAACGATTCGTGCTATTCTTGGCATATATAGATTATAGGTCTTCGCAGAGGTGATGTCAATGAAAATAGGTGTCTGTCCCTATTTATCCTATTTATCCTGATTAATTCCTTTGTACAAATTACGTCTCTCTTGCGTAATCTACAACAACACCATTAATAAGCATCTTCTCGGCCTCATAGGCGATCTCTCCATCTGCAGGAGAGATAACCACAACAGCGGCGGAGTCCGCAGGAAGGATGAAGGCGTCCCGACAGGAGACGTTTTTTTGAAGAAAGCTATGAGTAACTGCATCGTATAGATCCTTCGCTTCCGGGCCAACATCTATCTCTATAGCTTTCTTTATCTTATATGGATTATAATAAAGATAAGTGGGATAGGCTTTATCGTGGTAGAAATCGGTTTTCAGGCAGTCCAACTGGAGGATCTTTTCATCATTGGTAGGATTGATAATCCCACCGAAAATACCTACGTGCGATGAGCCATAAAGACCAAAGTCAATTGCCCCATAGGCAAGATTGATTGCGTCACCCGTAGCATAAGGACTTCTGCCATCCCATACTTTGCGTAACCCTTCGTAAGCAATGACATGCTTCGCATCACCTGTCCAAAATCCGCAAGACTGGTGCTTGGCGTTATGGAAGTCGGCATAAAAGAGGCGAGCAGCATTTGCAGTATTGAGCATCCATTTACCAATAGCTCGAGCAAAGCAACTGTCGTATCTTACCAAGGGAACGAGAGCGGCTGCCATTTGAAAGGTGTTCATTGCAAAGGCATAACCGCCGCCATCGGTGGTGCTTCCGACCAGACCATAACAGTCATAGTCTCCCCATCTTTCAGCTATAACTCCCCAACCTGGACGACAAACACTATCTCCATTAAAGCACCAGTTAAGAAACTTTTGGACATCATAATTTCGGCCAATTTCTGCGTTCATCCGTGCGGCAGCATAAGCACCATAGGGAAGCAGAATCTCATAGAAGGGATTTTCTACCCTCTTTTGGAGAAACTGCATACTCCACTCTGCGGCAGTTAAATACTTGGGTTCCTTACACTTGATGTAGGCCATATACTCCAGCCAGGCAATCCCTGCCGCCGCATCTGGTTCCCGCCATCTCCCGTTGTAGAGAGGCTTCCTGCTGTTGAAATTAAAAGCAGTCCAGTCGAAATTGGGGACTTTCCACGGATTAATGTTCGCATCCATGGCAACACAGGCTTCATACCACCTGTCGGCTACAATGCGCATTTCGTTTTGATAATTGCCGGTATTGGGATAGTAATGAGCAAGTTGATAGAAGAGGATGTTGGGCAGGATTTCGTACCAGAAAGTACGCCCAGTTTTCCAATTAGCAGTATTCAGAAATAAATATTCCCCATTATCAACGTTGTAATAGTTCTCACACATAAGAACCCAGTTATGGCCGTCTTGATTGCTCTTGTCAATTCCTACTAAGGTGGCTCCAAGCACTGCCGCTACACAGTTAATCGCCTCTTGAGAGCCATCTTTTCCTTTAAGTTTGCTACCGACGAAAGACGGGAAGCCAAAAGTCTCTCGTTTAAAATTCCTGTGTGACTTATCCCACCAGATTAAAGGAAGGAAATCTCCGGTGAGATCGAAGTTGAAGACAAACTCATCATACGCTTTGGCCAAGCCTTTCCAATCCCTCATTCGGAAAGGTGAGGGAATGTTTGGCATCAGCTCAACTCTGTTAATGGTTTTAAAACACTGTGCATTCATTGAATGTACTCCTTATAGAAATTAAGGGCTTCTGACAAAAGGATTTGAATTGTCGCTTTTTTCAAGGTATTCTAACAGGGTTTTCTTGTTCACCTTTGCTGCAAAAACATATCTCTCTCCTGCTCCATAAATGATATATATTTCACCGTGATATTCATAGGAACCCTCAGGGAAGACAATATCTATAGAGATTTCACTATTTTTCTCCCAATCCGTTTCAGGTACCATTAGATGTTCCAGGCGTTTTTCGACAATTCCTGCAGGATTGTCCGGTGAGAAGTTTTGGAAATTAAAGATGGCAACATCCGCATCATACTCTCTTTTGCCAGATTTAAGATAATTCCCAGTATGATAAAGCACCAAAAATCTTTTATCTCCCAGGGGGATAGGAACAGACCCTGCACCGACCCAGGAATCTTTACATGCCGGATTTTCAAAGGAATGAAGAACCGTTCCACAATTCTCCCATACCCCTATCGGGGAATTACTCATCGCCAGATGTATACTGAAATTCGAGACATTACCAACCATTGGACGATGCATCATAAAATAATGACCATCTATTTTTTCCGGAAAGAGAACAGCGTCTTTGTTGTTTGAAGAATTGATATCTCCTCTAACTAACCCTAACTTCTTCCAGTTAATCAAATCTTGGGAAATTGCCATACAAACCTTCATATTTTTCCCGTCAAAACCGCAATACAACGCATAAAAGGTATCACCAATCCTCGTTATTCTTACGTCCTCAACGCCGAGATAATCGTATCCTTGGGGATTTTCTGAGGGTGCTATGAGGGGCTCCGGATATCTTTTGAGCAATTCAACTTCGGGGGTAAACAAAGCCAATCCTACGTAGGACCGAGAGTGCTGCTTACCTGGAGCTTTTTTAGAAAGAGCACGGTAATGTACCGCCACAACCCCATTCTCCAATCTTGGGTCATCAAGATTTTCCATAGAAATTAATTTCCTAATGATTGGATCGTTGGTTGCAGACCTTTCCAGATAAAAAGCTGCAGCATTAATAGTTGCTTCATTCTCCCACCAGTTATTCTTTGGGGCAACAATAGGTTTCCCCCCATTTAGTCTTTCAATGGGTACACCATAAGGTTTGAGCATAATTTTTCTCCTTATCCACTGTAGAGGCAGCACAGCGATTAAATGGTTTCCTTTTTACTCAGGAGAAGCTATTATCTCCTCCCAATCTTTTTCTTCCCAGAGCCTTCGGGCTTCCAGAAGTTTATTCAATAAAATCTCCTTTGTTTCTTTATCTTGAACAAAAGGGGATGTCTTAGAGCAATCTATTAAATGGTCAATTTTTTTTAAAATAATGGCCTTTGCCTGCATTTTCATTTTGAGTACTTTCTCTGATCGACCTTGAGTTTTACTCACCGAGGAAATTCTTTTTTCTAATTTGTCTATCCAGGTCTTAGGTACTTTTCCCGTATTAACAATTTCCTCAATCGCCCGGTGTTTTTCACCTATATACTTACCGGTAAGTCTTTCCATTAGTATAATGACAACTTTTAAGGTTAAGACAAAGAAGGCGATAAAGGCCAAAAATATAAGGGAAATCTTTAACATATCTTCAAATAACTCCCTTAAGACTTAGCTCTTTAGCAAAGTGACAAGCGACAAAATGTTCAGGGTTAACTTCCTTCCATTCGGGTTCTTCTTTCTTGCATATCTCTTCGGCGTATTTACACCTTGGATGAAAGTAACAGCCTGAGGGAGGATTGACCGGATTAGCCACTTCACCGGATAAGATGATCCTCTTCATCCTCAGGCGAGGATCTGGCTTGGGTAAAGCAGATAAAAGCGCCTCCGAATAAGGGTGAAGGGGATTAAGGAAGAATTCCTCTGTCTTGGCCAGCTCCACTATCTTTCCCACATACATAACGGCTACCCTATCTGAAATATGCTCAATTACACTTAAGTCATGGGAGATAAAAAGGTAAGTCAATTTAAACTCGACCTGTAGGTCCTGAAGAAGGTTTAATGTCTGGGCCTGAACCGATACATCCAGAGCTGAGACCGGCTCATCGGCGACGATGAACTTTGGATTAGAAGCCAGAGCCCGGGCAATCCCAATCCTCTGCCTCTGTCCACCGCTAAAGGCATGGGGATAGCGCTTTAGATGCTTTACGTTTAAGCCCACTACGTTGACCAGGTCTTTTACTCTCTCCTCCATCTTTCTTCCTGTAGCAAGATTATTGACCAAAAGTGGCTCACCTACGATGTCCAGGACGGTCATCCTTGAATCAAGCGAGGAGTAAGGGTCTTGAAAGATCATCTGGGTATACCTTCTCGTAGCTCTTAGGGATTCCCTGTCAAGTTTGGTGATGTCAATCATGTCACCGTTCAACCGAAAGAGGATACTTCCTTCGGTTGGCTCGATGGCTCTCAGGATGCATCTTCCCAGGGTTGTCTTTCCGCAGCCCGATTCTCCTACCACTCCTAAAGTCTCTCCCTCGTTGATGTAAAGGTTGACCTTATCCACCGCCTTAACATATCCAACTGTCTTTCTCCAGAATCCCTTCTCAACAGGAAAATATTTTTTTAAGTTCTTTACCTCTAAAAGAGGTAACTCGTTTTTCTTTATCACATCTATCCTCGTTTTTATCTTTTATTTATATAAAAAACAATTTACCCGGTGACCCTTCGTTACCTCGATTAACGAAGGGTCACCCACGTTGCATATCCCTTTCTTTGCCTCTCGACACCGCTGGTAAAACCCACATCCCCTGGGAAGATCCAAAGGAAGGGGGACAGTCCCTTTGATAGCCTCAAGCCGCGTCCTTGCCTCTTTTCCCACCTTAGGGATAGACTTTAGAAGTCCTATCGTATAAGGGTGAAGGGGATTATGAAAGATCTCATCGGCACTTGCATACTCTACTGCCTTTCCTAAGTACATTACTAATACATCATCAGCTATCTCGGCAATAACCCCCAAGTTATGGGTAATGTACATAACCGACATACCAAATTCACTCTGCAGTTCCTTCATTAACTCCAAAATCTGAGCCTGAACTGTAACATCTAAGGCAGTGGTCGGTTCGTCAGCGATCAGGAGAGAAGGATTACAGGATAGAGCCATGGCAATCATCGCCCTCTGGCGAAGACCTCCGGAGAGCTGATAGGAATACTCATCTATCCTTTGGTGAGGATTGGAGATACCAACCTTATATAGCATCTCCAATGTAAGCTCCCTTGCCTCACTTTGGCTCATATCCCGGTGAAGAAGAACTGCCTCCATAATCTGATTCCCTATAGTGTGAATCGGGGAAAGCGAGGTCATTGGTTCTTGAAAGATCATGGTTATCTCCTTTCCCCTGATGGCTCTTATATCCCTCCCAGAGGGGTTTAACTTGGCAAGATCAACGAGATTACCATTCTGATGAAGAAGGATTTCCCCCCCCACTGTCCTTCCCGGATGAGGGACTATTCGGAGAATTGACTGGGCAGTGACGCTCTTTCCGCAACCAGACTCCCCTACTATACCCAAGACCTTTTTTCTCCCAATATCAAAGCTCACATCATCCACCGCCTTTAGGATTCCCTCCTCTAAATAAAAGTAAACCTTGAGATTTTTTACCTGTAATAAAGGGATATTTTTATTATTTAAGATTGTCTTATTCTCGAAATCCACAATACATCTTTCCTTCCTTAAAACCTTACTTATAACTTATATGGATCAGCTGCGTCACGCAGGCCATCCCCTAAGAAATTAAAGGCTAAAATGGTAATGATGACACATAATCCTGGAATTAAAAGCCAGGGGTGGAGGGCAAGTGTACGCACATTTTGTGCATCTTGTAATAGAACCCCCCAACTAACTGCCGGAGCACGCATCCCTAAACCAAGAAAACTCAAAGAGGTCTCCCCTAAGATCATATTTGGTATAGCTAAGGTCACATTCACTATAAGATAGCTTAAGAATGCGGGGAGAAGATGTCTGGTGATTATCCTTCCCGAGGTTGCTCCACAAATCTTAGCCGCCATGACAAAATCTTCCTCCCTTAGTTCTAAGAGCTTTCCTCTTACCACTCTCGCTAATCCACACCAGCCTACAATGGAAAGGATAATGACAATACCAAAATAAATTTTAGTTGGTGGCCACTTCTTTGGCAGAGCTGCACTTAGAGACATCCAGAGGGGAATGGTGGGTATACAAATTAAAAATTCTATAACTCTCTGGGTAACCATATCAGCCATTCCTCCAAAATATCCAGATATTCCTCCTATTATACATCCCAATATAAAACTAATGGCTACTCCTACTAACCCTATAGATAAAGAAATACGGGCAGCATGAAGATTACGAGAAAATAAATCCCTCCCTAATTTATCCGCCCCAAATAAAAATATTGGTCCATCTTTTACTCCAAAGAAATGAATATCGGTCGAATATAGGTTCCAGAGCTTATATTTATCACCGCGAACAAAAAAATAAATAGGAAGTTTCCTGGTTTTATCCTCAATATATATTTTACGAAAAGTTATTGGATCAATTTTTCTCTCCAACCCATAGACAAAGGGGCGAAGATGAAAACCTTCTTCATCAAAGAAGTGGATTCTCTGGGGGGGAGCGTAGATATATCCTGAATGCTGTTTATATATATCCTGAGGAGAAAAAAACCCACAAAATATAGCTAAAATATAAAAAATAACTAATGTAGTTCCACCCAGTATAGCCAATTTATGTTTTTTAAATTTTCGCCGCATAAGCTGCCACTGCGTAGCTACATAAAGTTTTTCTTCCGCGCTAATCTTTCTTTTATTATTCTTCATTACCTTGTAAACCTTCTTAAACTACTGATTTTTCATATCGAATACGAGGATCCAGTAAAACCAAAAGAATATCAGAAATAAAAGTACCTATTACCGTTAAAAAGGACAAAATCATAAGGATGCTTCCAGCTAATTCCATATCCTGCTTCAATAGTGCCTGGAAAAGTAAAGGTCCCGTAGTAGGCAGGCCAAGCACTATCGAGGTGATGGTTCCTCCAGAGATAAGCCAGGGAAGTGTCCAACCTATGGTACTAATTATCGGGTTAATGGCTACTCTAACCGGGTATTTGAATAAAAGGGTTCTTTCTTCAAGTCCTTTAGCTCGAGCAGTGATGACATATTGCTTGCGAAGCTCATCCAACAGACACCCCCGCATAGTGCGAATAAGCGCAGCTGCACCTGGTGTACCAATAACTATCACGGGGATAGGAAGATGTTTTAACATATCTATAAATTTTCCCACACTCCAGGATGCGTCCATATACTGGAGAGAGAAAAGACCGCCTATGCTGAAACCAAAATATTTATAAAAAAGAAACATTAATATAAGGGCTAAAAGGAAATTAGGTACAGCAAGGCCAATAAAACCAAAGACGGTAGAAAAATAATCACCGATAGAATACTGACGAATAGCTGAATAAATTCCTATGGGCATACCCACAGCGTAGGTGAAAATGGTGGCAAGAATACATATCATCACTGTTAAAGGTAATCGTTCAGCTATTAAATCAATTACCGGTCTTTGCAATTGTAGAGACATCCCAAAATTTCCATGAGACAACTTCAACAACCATTTAGAGTATTGGACATACATAGGCTGATCTACACCATAGATTTTCCTTAAGGCAATAATTTCTTCTTCTGCCAATCTCTCACCCCTCATGCTCTGCATTTCAGCTACATAAGCACTCACATAATCACCAGGAGGGAGTTGTATGATGATAAAGGCAACAACGGATAATAGAAATAAGATAATAATCATATAAAGCAATCGTCGTATAACATAAAATAACATTTTTGTTCCCCTTTGACGAAGGGGATTCTGCCTGAAGGTCAGACAAAATCCCCTTTTTCAGTTCTCTACTTTTTCAGTTCTCTACTTTTTTATAAACCATTGTTGTGGCCTATAAGCTATATCCATAGCAGTAGACCAACCAAACAGACCCTCCTCGGCAACATTTCTCACGTAATTCTTTACCAAATGGAATAGTGGGGCCTGCCCTACTATTCCAATTACCCAAAGCTGTTCTGTTCTAAAGTCCCATATTTTTTGCTTTAGACTAATCCACTCTTCTGTTCCTGGACAAAGTTTAGCCACCTCATCAACCCACTTTTTGACCTCTTTCCATCCCGCTGGTGGTTCTACGCCTTCTTTTCCATCAGTATCAAGCCATTTATTCCATCCTTCCCCAAGGCCCCAGAAGTATGGTTCTGATGATGATATTGCTACATCCACCCATCCCATGCTTCTAGGAACGGTGGTAAAAAGCTCGCATAAGTCTCCTATTATTCGCTCATGAGTACATTTTTCAGTCCTGACAGCTAATTTTACTCCAATTTTCTTCCATTGCTCCGCCAACATTTCCCCCATCGTTGCTTCCTGTTCACTTCCGTGTCCCGACTCAAGCAATATCTCCAATGTTTCTCCATCAGGCCTTAAACGATATACATGCTCCGAATCCCACTTTAGACCCATTATGTCCAAAAGGGCATTAGCTTTTTCTACATCATAATCAGCATAATAGGTCCCCCACTCCTCTTTATAAAAACTACTCGCAGGAAGAGGTGCATACTGACCAGGATTTGATAATCCAAAGAAGACGGTATCATTTATCGCCTCACGATCAATTGCCAGGGAGAGTGCCTGTCTAAATCTAACGTCTCCCAAGATTTCCCTCACCACTGGATCCGGGGTAAGGGGATTAACTGAAATCACCCCGTCTGACTTAAAATCCCTAAAGAGAAGAACACGATAATCGCCTTCCTTCTCACCTTCCTTGCAAAGGGGATAATCATCCATTGTCAGCTTCTCATACCCTTGTACAAAATCTAACTCTCCAGCGATTGCCTTCATGATGATTACTTCCCGATCCTCAAAGTTGGGAACAAAAAGCTTGTCAATATAAGGAAGCTGATTACCAGCGGTATCTATTTGCCAGAAGTAGGGATTTCGCTCAGCCATCATATACTCGGGTGTTATAAGGGTTACTATCCACGTGCTAAGAGTGGGAAGACCTACACGCAGATGTGTCTCCCATTTCCCCTGGTGGTAACTCAGTGCCTGCCACCAATGCTCATAACCTTCCTCTTTAGCCAGTTCATTTGCCTCTGGATTGTACTTTATGTGCCATTTTTGAAGATAGTGCTTGGGATTGAAGAAGTGTGCTTGTGCCATTCCATAAGGATGACTTTTC
>JAHJOY010000223.1 GCA_018819665.1 bacterium | reverse complement strand
CGATACGGTTTGATCACTTCACCGAGAATTCGCTCCGCATCTCCATACGCATCGGCAGTATCAAAGAAGTTAATACCCAGATCATAGGCGTGGTTTAACATCTGCTTGAACTGTTTTACATCTTTTGCTCCATACACACCACTTAAGGCATAGCAACCTATACCAACTTCAGACACTGTGAAGTCTTTGTGCTTTTTATATTTCACAATTAATCTCCTTTTTTAATTTTGATATTGTCTAATATTTTAGGTATTTGCGAAGTGCCAAAGGCAATCTGGGAAATCTTTAATCTTCCTTTTATCCGCTGTTATATAAAATCGCTTCCATAAAATGGAAAGGATCTTTGTATTCATCAATAATTCCCAGTTGTCTTTGCTTTTCTAAAATTCTTGTTATCGCTTTGCCATGTATTCTGTCGTGCCAGATAAACCTACGCAGCACCTTTTTAAGTGTCCATAGCTCGTTGGCTACTTCAAATATTAGAGAATTGTTGTTTTTGTGATATAAAGCTTCGAGTTCTTCGAGGCAAAATTTTCTGATTGCCAT
Organism: bacterium; assembly: GCA_018819665.1. Taxonomy (GTDB): domain Bacteria; phylum Atribacterota; class Phoenicimicrobiia; order Phoenicimicrobiales; family Phoenicimicrobiaceae; genus Sediminicultor. The sequence continues at coordinate 2,482 of JAHJOY010000223.1, read as the reverse complement.
GAAATCCCCTTCTATTTTCTCTGTTATCTTCATTCTCGAAAAATAATAGTGTTGACAGTATTTTACATGATCAAATATCTCCTGTATCGTCTTGGGGTTATCTCCATAAAAAGTTTTTCTGATTCTTGACTCATCAACCCACTCTTTAAGTTTGCTGTTAGTGTAAAGTTGTAAAAAGGTCTCTCCAGAATACCACACAGGGTCGTATAGATTTCTAAATTCTTCATCGCTTAATGTTTCTTTATCTGCTTCTAGTAAAATTTCATTATCTGCATCTTCAACTGGCAATGAACCCCGATGCCTTTGAACGATTTGAATCCTGTAGTCATGCTTTTGTTCGCCTTCTAACCATTTTAGATATAAACTTATTTCTTTCTTAATTTTCGTTAGGGCTTCTTGCTCCGTAATTCCTCGTATAAAAGCACCTGGCAATTCTACTATAAATCCCATATATCCTTTTCCATTAGTTTCAAATGCTATGGAAACTACATCTGGTAATTTTATCCGTGGTCCTCTTGGCATATTAACATCTCCTTAGCGATTTAATATAGCGGCTCGCGTGTTTGCGAAACGAACCGCAAAGCCTGTGTTAGGCGAAGTTTATTTTTAGCATTTGTTATAATTTACTACCTTCCTACATTTTAGCACATAGAGAGCAGGATTCATTAAATACCCATCTTTCGTAACCTTTCATATCCGACGAACTAATATCAACGGACGTTCAATTTTTTTTGCTTTTTCAATTGGCTCACTAATATCCCAATTGTTCCACCAACCTACGAATTCAAATTTCCTGGTTTTTTCAATTAGCAGCAAGAATTCCTGTGGGAAAATTACTTTGGTAACATCAGCACTTTCAAAATGCATTTTTTCCCCGTTTTCTTGAACATCTACATTCAATCTATGCTCCCATAATTGATTAACTTTATCTATTACTTTTGAAGAAATTCTTGCCTTAATCTTTGACTCATTATTCTCTAATGTCCATTCAGTATTATCTTCCTCATTGTTATAATTAAACTCTACGCAGGAATCGAGAAGGTATAAGCCACCGATTTTTAAAGTATTGGCCACACAACCAAAATTTGCAAGAATATCTTGATTATTTCTTCCAAATAATGAGCCACCCATTAAAAAAACCAAGTCCGCCTCCATTTCTATTGAAAAATTTCGCATATCAGCAACTATAAAAGTTGTTTTATCTCTTAAGGAATTGTATTTTTTACGAACGTAACTAATCATAGATTCGTTGATGTCAAGCCCTATATATTCATACCCTCTCTGCATCAATTCTTTCAAATTAGGGCTCGGGCCACAAGCAATCTCTAAAACTCGTTTAACGGGAATACGAGAGTATCGGTGGACGCATTCTTCAATAACATCTACTTCATTCTTCGTATCACGAAAAGAACAAAACGCTAAATCATAATATTTAGGATTAGCATATAAATCCTGTTTAATCATTCCCCTCTCCTTTGGTAATCGCGGCTAACTTCTCTGGGCTTTGCGAAGTGGCCATTAAATGGCATGAGTTCTTGCCAGGATTTACCTGTTCCCCACTTAGTGCAAGAACCATGACATAGGCCATTTGGGACGAGTGCCACGCTTTAATATAATTTATCTAATAAAAGTACGATATGCAAAGTCCGTTGTTAGCCGCTGTGTTTCTTTCTCGATTCCCATTCTTCGCGCAAAATGCCCATTTTTATTCTATCGTAAAAAACTCCATTAACAAAGCAACTTTTTCTTATTCTTGCTTCTTCGGTAAAGCCTAATTTTTCACCAACCCGGATCATTCTCTTATTGCCTTCCCAGGTGGTAAAACCAATGCGGGTTAATTCACGTTCTGTAAATAGATAATCGACCCATAAGGAAAATGCCTCTGTGCCTAAACCTTTATTCCAAAGAGTGTCTTCAACAATATTTATACCAACTTCAGTAATATGTGGATCGTCTTTCTTATAATAAACCGTAACCCAACCGATGTGTTTCCCTTCTTTGGTCTCAATTTCTAAGAAACGATACGGTGTTTTGCAACCTTCTTCAAGCCATTTCTTTCTTCCGGCAATAAGGGCAGATAGATCATCATTGTACCAAGGGCCGTCATATTGCCATGCCTTCATATTGGGGTTATTCCATCTTTCGTAATCTTTAATATCTGCGAGAACTATCGGACGTAAATTGATTAACTGACCTTCAATTTTAAAACTCATAAATCCTCCTAAAAATATGCATTCTTTAACATAGCGCATAACTACTCCAGAGTTTGCGAAGTGCCCAAAGAGCATTTTAGCCCCCATTTTTAAACAGCCTTATGCTCATAATTAGGTAGCCCGTCAAAGAACTAACAATTCCTCGTCAAGCCCGCAGAAATTTCTTCTCACCCCTAGCTAATAGTATATCACCCCCCAAAAAGATGTCAAAATACCTAGCTTCATCAGTCGGGGAAATCTCAAGCTCAACATCCAGGTCAAGGTTGTGT
>JAHJOY010000222.1 GCA_018819665.1 bacterium | reverse complement strand
TTAGTAATGTATAATATGTAGGGGCACGACGCAACGTGCCCAAGGTAAACAAAAGACAATAAAACGGGAAGGGCACAATTCATTGTGCCCCTACAAAATCATAAAAAATGTGAGCAAGGGGTTTGATTCATTAAACACTCCAGAAAATTATCAAAATAAATCGGGTCGAATGAATTCGACCCCTATACTAAAATCAATGCTTTTTACGAAGTAGTTTTGAGTTTTGAATTATGGTTTTTAGCTTTTCGCTTTAAGTTTTTAGTTGAAGGAGATTGATTCTATGAAAGTTAGGTTGATAAATTACACTAAAGACCCTGAAAAAATTGTAGCTCAGTCGGCAAGATTATGTTATTCTGAATTAGGTATTGATGAATTAAATGAAAAGTTTACTGATAAATCCAGAACAAACTTAATTAAAAAGATAATAAAATTAGGGCATTATTCTGTTTTAGAGCATGCAACTTTTACTTTTGCTATAGAAGGAATTTCCAGAGTCACCTCCCATCAGTTAGTAAGACATCGGCTTGCTTCTTTTTCTCAACAAAGCCAAAGGTATGTTAAAATAAATAAAGAAGGATTTCCGTATATTGTTCCAAAATCTATCGCGCAGGAAGAAAAATTAAATAAATTATTTATCGATGCTATAAAAAAATTAGACGGAATTTACCATATCTTGTTAGATCATAATATAAAAGCAGAAGATGCAAGATATATTTTGCCACAGGCGGTTACAACTAAAATGATAATATCTGCAAATGCTCGGGAATTACTGCATATCTTTAAATTACGATGCTGTAATAGAGCCCAATGGGAGATCAGAGAAGTTGCTATTAAAATGTTAAAAGAAGTTGAAGATATTGCACCCACCATATTTGAAAATGCCGGGCCGCCTTGCATTTTAGGACCTTGCTCCGAAGGGGAATTATCCTGTGGTAAACCCTGGTCTAAAAAATAAAAAAAGGGAGTAGATTTATAATAATGAATAATGCTGACTGTAATTATGGAGGTCAAGCAGTAATTGAAGGAGTAATGATGAAATCTCCTTTAAAATATGCTATTGCTGTTCGTAGACCAGATAAAAAAATAGTTCTAAAAATAGGTAAATTAAAATCATTATCTAATAAGTTAAAATATCTTAAATGGCCTATTTTTAGAGGAATAATTAATTTAATTGAATCTTTAATTCTTGGATTAAAAGCATTAACTTATTCTGCAGAGCAGGCAACAGGCGAAGAAGAAAAAATAAATAGTGTAGAAATGTTTTTTACAATTCTAATTGCTTTTGGTCTATTCATAGTTTTCTTTATAGCCTTTCCTACGGCAATTGCCAGATACTTGGATAAATATCTTTCTAATTTGATTATATATAATTTGTTCGAAGGAATATTAAGAATTGGGATATTCATAACTTATCTATTTTTTATATCAAAAATAAAAGATATCAAAAGAGTATTTGAATACCATGGAGCAGAACACAAGGTAATATATACTTATGAAGCAGGCGAAGAACTCAACGTTGATAATGTGAAAAAATACAGTACTCTACACCCTCGATGTGGAACAAGTTTTATTTTTATTGTTTTAGTAATGAGTATTTTAGTATTTTCTTTGTTGGGGAAGCAAACATTGCTTTTGAGAATAGCCTATAGGATTGCCATAATTCCTTTAATAGCCGGTTTATCTTATGAAATCTTGAAATTATCAGCAAAAAATATGAATAAAACTTTTATAAAATGGGCAGTGATGCCTGGATTATGGTTTCAAAAACTTACTACCAGTGAGCCTAATGATGCCCAGATTGAGGTGGCTATAAAAGCATTAAAAGGCGTTTTACCCGAAGAAAACAAAAATATGAAATCTGAAGTGGTAAATAATGATTAAAAAATTAGAAGAATTAGAAAAAAAATATGAAGAATTGAATAAAACTCTTTCTGACCCAAAAATTATTGCTAATCAATCTAAGTTTCAGGAATGCGCAAAGATGCACTCCGATATTTCTAAAGCAGTTTTAAAATACCAGAAATACAAGGATATAATAAAAGAGATTGATGAAAATTCAAAATTATTACCAAAAGAAAAAGATGTAGAATTTAAAAAATTAATAAATGAAGAATTAGAAAAATTAAAAGAGAAAAAATCAAATTTAGAAATAGAGTTAAAAGAAATTATCTTCCCCAAAGACCCTTACGATAAAAAAAATTGCATAGTAGAAGTAAGAGCTGGCGCCGGAGGTGACGAAGCTGCGCTTTTTGCCGGTGATCTTTTTAGAATGTATTCTCGATTTGCTGAAAATAATGGATGGAAAACTGAAGTAATGAGTTCCAGTCCTACCGGTATCGGAGGATTTAAAGAGATAATATTCGGTATAACAGGGAAAGATGCATATGGAAAGTTAAAATACGAGAGTGGAGTGCATCGGGTTCAACGTGTTCCTGTAACCGAGTCAAGTGGAAGGATACATACTTCAACTGTTACGATAGCTATACTTCCAGAAGCAGAAGAGGTTGAACTGGAAATTAGTCCAAATGATTTAAAAATTGACCGTTTTCGTTCTACCGGTCCTGGAGGGCAAAGCGTCAATACTACAGATTCAGCGATAAGAATTACCCATATTCCCACTGGAATGGTAGTTACCTGCCAGGATGAGAAATCTCAACATAAGAATAAAGATAAGGCCTTAAAAATATTAAGAGCAAGGCTTTTAGATATGGCAGAAAGAGAAAAGCATGAAGAGCTTGCTCTAAAGAGAAAAAGCCAGGTGGGCACAGGAGATAGAAGTGAAAGAATTAGAACTTATAATTTCCCTCAAAATAGAATAACCGATCATCGTATTGGTTTAAATTTACATAATTTGGAAGGAGTATTAGAAGGAAATTTAAATGATTTAGTGGCTAATCTTTCAGAAAAATTAAAAACGGGTAGTGAAATTTAAAACAATGTTGGAAAATAAGTATAGATTTCAAACCGTAGGGCAGGCCTTAAAAAATATTCGTAAAATATTTAAAAATAAGGGAATAATAAATTCAGAAAGAGAAGCGGAAATTCTATTAAGTTATTCCTTGGAGATGAGTAGGAGCGAAATATATTTAAATTCTGATAGAGTATTAAAAGATATAGAAAAAACACAATTAGAGAAAAAGATTCAAAAAAGAATAGAGAAAATTCCTCTCCAATATATAACTAAACATCAAGAATTTATGGGGATGGATTTTTTAGTAGAAAAAGGAGTTTTAATCCCTCGACCCGAGACGGAAATTTTAGTAGAAGAAGTTATTAAAAAATTAAAAAACTATAAATGTTCTAATAACTTAGAGGTAGCAGATTTAGGAACCGGTACAGGTATAATTGCTGTAAGCATAGCTAAATTTATAGAAGATATTATCATTTACGCAACCGATATTTCTAAAATATCTTTGCAAACAGCGTTGAAAAATGCTCAAAAACATGCGTGCAAAGATAAAATTATTTTTCTACAGGGAGATTTATTTGAACCATTTATAGGGAGAATTGAAAAAAACAGCTTAGATGGAATTATTTCAAATCCCCCCTATATAGATTCTTACGATTTTAAATTATTGCCACCCGAAATAAAAGATAATGAACCCAAAATTGCTTTATTTGGAGGAATTGACGGTTTAGATTATTATCGCAAAATAATAAGGAAAAGTCCTCAATATTTAAAAAAGAATGGTTTTATAGCATTAGAAGTGGGTTTGAATCAGTCGAAAATAGTCAAAGAGTTAATTATTAGAGAGAATAATTTTTATCAAAATATAGAAATTATTAAAGATTATTTAGGGATAGAGAGAGTAGTGATAGCATATCGGAAATAAAAACCGTATCT
>JAHJOY010000221.1 GCA_018819665.1 bacterium | reverse complement strand
CTGTCATGCTCAGGAAAGCCTTGTAAAATAAGGGTTTCAGGGGGCAGTAAATTTTCCAAAAATCCTTCTTTTTTAAAAATAAAAAACCCTTCGGCAAAAGCCAAAGGGCTGATACTTATCTATGAATGGTGGAGGCGGCGAGATTCGAACTCGCGTCCAAAGATATTTCAGTAAGAACCGCTACGAGTGTAGTCTATGATTTTGTTCTCGCTCTTTTTACCTCCCATAGACAGGATGTAAATTGAGCCAGCCCTTAATTTTCTCTTCTACCTCCCAGGGCAGTAAGGTAGAAGATAGTCTACTTTATGTTACACCCGTAAAAGTCTCGTAGACACAAGACCAGTACAGACGTGCAGCTTAATTAAGCTGCAATTGCTACTAATTGTTCGTTTCTAGCAATTAATGTTTTTCCACGGTTTTACGAGGACATGGAACCTCGACCCGCTGTTCTTACCTCTCCTATCCCTGTCGAAACCTATCGCCCCCATTCTTTATTCTTTAATTCTCTTTCTACTTCTCTTCGGGCATCTTTCTCAGCCAATGCTTCTCGTTTATCGTATAACCTTTTTCCTTTAGCTAGAGCCAATTCAATCTTGGCATGACCTCTTTTAAAATAAATTCTCAAAGGCACCAGAGTTAAACCTTTCTCCTCAACCTGCCCTCTTAAACGGTTAATTTCTCGTTTGTGCATAAGTAATTTACGTTTCCTTCTGGGGTCAACATTGAATATGTTGCCAAAGGCGTAAGGAGAAATATGCATATTCATTATATAAAGTTCGTTATTTTCAAATTGAGCGAAACTTTCGCGTAAACTAACCTTGCCTTCTCTTAAAGACTTTACTTCTGTTCCTTTTAGAACCAGTCCAACTTCATAAGTATCTAATACACTATAATCATGTCGTGCTTTTCTATTTACAGCTACATTTTTTACTTCATCTTTATTGGTAACGCTCATATTTTTCCCCTTATCTGGCAGTTAAATTATAGCATAAATGAGGGGAATTTTCAATAAGAAGAATGGCAGGTAGTATTTATGAGATTGCCACGAGAAGCACTCAAGTAATATTGGGTGCTTCTCTCGCAATGACAGTAATTTTTAATTTAAAGGGTTCCTCTTATTTGACTAGCTTTTTGGAATTCTTCTTTTAAACTGCTGGGATCATTTTTAAGTTTTTCTTCTATTACACCAAGATAATTTCTAAATTCCTGAATCATTTTCAAAATATTTTCTTGATTGGTTTCGCAGATATCTTCCCATATCTTATAAGGGCTGGAGGTAATTCGGGTCATATCTTTAAATCCCTCTCCGATAGCTTTAAAATAATTATTATTATTTCCCCGTAGAGCCAATTCACCTATTGTATTGATCAGGGAAACCGCGATAATCTGAGGTAGATGGCTCACTGCACCAACAATTCTGTCGTGCTCGAGAGGGTCTAAAATTAATCTATTTGCATCTATCATCTTGATTAATGAAAATATCTTTTCTATTGCTATTAAATTACTTTTTTTAGTAGGAGTTAGGATATAGGTTCTATCTTGAAAAAGATGAGGATTTGCTGACTCTATACCACATTTTTCTGAACCTGCCATAGGGTGGCCGCCTATAAAAAATACATCTTTAGATAATACTTTATTTGCTTTTTGTACAATTTGTTGCTTAGTGCTCCCAGTATCAGTAACCAGGCATCCTTTTTTGAGAAAAGGATTAATTTGAGTTAATATATTTAAAATCGTTTTTACAGGTGTAGCAATAATTACTATATCAGCTTCTTCTATTCCTTCTTCGAGATTAACTGTTCCTTCATCAATAGCCTCTCGAGCAATTGCTTTTTCGATTATTTCTTGTTTATCTATTCCTACAATTTTGAAATTCGGTTTCTTTTCTTTTAGAGCCAATCCCAGTGAGCCACCGATTAGACCTACACCAATGATGCTTATCTTGTTAAAGCTAAAGTCGCTTTCCTCTTTCATTTTGATTTTCTCCTTTCCAGCAATTAACCTGCTGGTTAATTGCGTAATGAGTAATTAGTAATGAGTAATTAAGATTTAGCAATTGTCCGATTTTCAACAAATTCCCCTCACCTTTACCCTGTGCAGTAATTTCCTCTACTGCACAGGGCAGGCCCTCTCCCTGCTGGGACGAGGGAAAAACAGGAATGACAGAGAGAATATGCGGGCTCGATAAATCGAGCCCCTACATTTGATATAGAGATTGCTTCCCCTGCTTTCGCTGGGGCAGGCTTACTTCGCTCCTCGTAATGATAGAGTTAGAATCGTGTAATTTAATTTTTTTTGGCCTTTTTCTTTAATAAATCTTGAAGTGCACAGATAGCCAGAATATAACTTTGGTAACCAAATCCAGCAATCTGTCCTATACAAGCGGGAGCAGTTACTGATTTCCCTCGAAAATCCTCTCGGGAAAATATATTGGAAAGATGAACTTCAATTATTGGAATTGGACAGTCTCTAAGAGCATCGGCAATAGCATAACTATAATGAGTATAAGCTGCCGGATTAATAATTAAACCATCCACTTGAGAAGAGAACTGCTGAATAGATTCAATAATCTCTCCCTCGAGATTAGATTGCTTTATAGTTAGTTCAATATCTTCCTTTTTGGCAAAAGATTCAATTTTATGATTCATTTCTTCTAAGGTTAAATTTCCGTAAATTTTTTGATCCCTTTTCCCAAGCATATTCAAATTTGGTCCATTGATTATTCCTATCTTTAACATAATTCCCACTCCTTTTTAAATTCTTCAAAAGCTTTTATTACTTCTTCTTTTTTTATATTATCAATTAGACTAACTTTCCCCAGGGCTTCTGGTAAAATAAACGTTATTCTGCCCTGGTAGTTTTTTTTATCTAAAGTTAATGTTTCCCAGAACTGGTTGTAGTCTATATTTTTAGTATATTTAAATATAGATTCCTGCTTTCGCGAGGTCTGCTCTCGTGAAAATGGGGATAAACTTAGCAAGAATGGAAGGATATGTTTAATTTGTTCTTCAAAATCTCCTGAGCACATTTCTCTATTCCGAGCGATTTTAGTCTCGATTAGCATTCCTAAGGCTACCGCCTCACCATGACTTAAATCTTGATATCCTGCCTCTACTTCCAGGGCATGGCCAATACTATGCCCAAAATTCAACATTTTACGTAGACCTCTTTCCCAAGGGTCTTTTAAAACTATGTCCACTTTTAAGGAAACAGCTTCTATTACAACTTCACATAGCAGGTCTTTATGTTTTTTTAATAATTGTTCAATATTCTTTTCTAACCGATTAAAAAAAGCAGGAGATTTAATAACTGCTATCTTTATAGCCTCTACTATTCCATTTTTTATATCCTTATCTGATAAGGTCTGTAAAACTTCAGGGTCGGTATAAACTACTTTTGGTTGATAAAAACTCCCGATTATATTTTTAGCTAAAGGATGATCAACTGCTACTTTTCCCCCAATACTGCTATCTACCTGGGCTAAAAGAGTGGTGGGAATATGCACCAAAGGTAGACCTCTCATGTAAGTAGAGGCGACAAATCCGGTTAAATCTCCTATAACTCCTCCCCCCAAAGCTATAAGGGTAGTGGCTCGATCTGCTTTCCTTTTTAATAATTCATCGTAGAGATATTTTGTTATAGGTAAGGATTTATATTTCTCGCCATCGGACACTTGTATTAAATCAGAGTTAAACCCATCCTTTCTCAAAACGGATAAAAGTTTAGCTCCGTACAGGCTATTTACTAAAGGATTGGTAATTATAATAATTCTTTTATTTTCTATTGTCTTAGATAAATGCTCGCCTAAATTATTAAGAATTCCCTTTTCTATGCAAATCTTATATTCTTTATCTTCCGTAATTTTTACTGTAATCTCTTTCACCTTCACCTACTCACCTTTCTAACTTTAAAAGATTTATTATCTTATCCACGACTTCTTGGGTTGTAAAATTAGAAGTATTAATTTTCCATTTTATATTATCGTATATTTTCTTTCTCTCTTCTAAGAGAAGATTAATTTTATTTAAAATATTTTCTCCTTTTAGGAGGGGTCGATCATTCTTTCTTCTTACCCGATTATAGATAGTCTGGGAATCAGCGTAAAGGCATACAATCTCTCCTGCCTGGCCTAACATTCTGGCATTATCCGAAGAAAGCAGAGTTCCCCCACCGGTAGCAATTACCATATTTTCTTTCTGAGATAATTTTTTTACTAATTTGTTTTCTTGTTCTCGAAAATAATTTTCCCCGTATCTGGCAAAAATATCTGCTATGCTCGTTCCCTGGCGTTCTTCGATTATCCGGTCCATATCTATAAATTCCATTTTTAATTTTCGAGCTAATTCTTTTGCTACCACACTCTTGCCAGTCCCCATAAATCCGGTAATAATAATATTTTTCCTCATGTCTTTTAAAGCCTTTTCTTGTAATTTTCATAATTTTCTTTAATTTCAATTAAGGAATCTCCGCCAAACTTTTCCAGAAAAGCAACTGCTATTTCCCAAGCTGCTACCGCCTCTCCCACTACACTGGCAGCTGGGACTACACATATATCAGACCTTTGATAGATTGCTTTTGTCTCCTTTTTAGTGGCAAAATCAATAGAATGAAGAGGATTAATTAAAGTAGGTATAGGTTTAAGATAGGCTCTAATTACCACCTCTTCTCCATTGGTAACTCCACCTTCTATGCCTCCTGCTCGATTAGTTTTTCGATAATATCGAGAAGAATTATTTTTTGGCTTATCTTGAATAAAAATTTCATCATGGACATCTGAACCTTTTTTCTCCGAGGCTTCTATTCCTTCGCCTATTTCTACTGCCTTTACCCCTGGAATACTCATTAAAGCTGAAGCCAATCGAGCATCCAGACGTCTATCCCATTGAACATAACTTCCTAAGCCAATAGGGACTCCAGTAATTACCACCTCAAATACCCCCCCTAAAGTATCTCCTTTCTCCCGAGCTCGATCAATTTCTCTGCACATTCCAATTGATGCAATTCCATCTACACAATATACAGGGGATTTATTAATTTCCTCTTTAACTTCTCGATTAAAAGAAGTAATTCTCTTTGCTTTAACCTGCCCAATCCTTAATACATAACTGTAAATTTCTATATTGAATTCTTCTAAAAGGTAGCTTGCAACCGAGCCAATAACTACCCTCATGGCAGTTTGTCGAGCACTGGCTCTCTCTAAGACTTTCCGCACATCTTTAAATCCATATTTTATAGCACCAGCAAAATCCGCATGCCCTGGCCGAGGGATAGTTAAGGAAGGATTCTTTTTATCTTGCCAATTCTCCCAGTCTTTATTTTTTACCATTAAGCCAAGCGGACTTCCTATGGTTTTCCCTTCTACCAATCCGGATAATATCTCTACTCGATCCTGTTCAATCTTCATCCTCTCTCCTCTGCCATACCCCCCTTGACGTCTTTTCAGATTAAGACTGATCTTTTCTTCGTTTAAGGAAAGTCCGGCTGGAAATCCTTCCATTATTCCCAACAAACATTTTCCATGAGATTCTCCCGCATCAAGAAATCTTAGCATTTCTACTCTTTCTCCTTTCTTTTCAGCTTCTAAGCAATCTGAGTAATTTTTTCAATCATTTCTAATACTTCTTCCCCTTCTGGTTTAAAGCCAGTCCAAAGATAAAAACTCTCCATGCCCTGATAAACTAACATCGGTAAACCATTAATTATCTTTGCTCCCGCCCTTTCCGCTTGTTTTAGAAAAAGAGTCTTCGCTGGATGATAGATAAGATCGTAAACTAAGAGATTAGGGTGAAACAATTTTTCATCAGGCAAAGGAGTATTATCGACTCGGGGTGCCATTCCTATAGAAGTGGTATTAACTAAAAGATGAGCCTTCTCTATTTTATCTTTTAAATCCTCTTCCTCTAAAGGAAATACAATAATACGGCTTTTGGGGAAAAAGGATGATAGATCTTGTTTAATCTTTTTAGCCTTTTCTAAAGTCCGATTAAAGATACATATTTCTTTTATCCCTTCCTCTAAGAGAGCGTAAACTACTGCTCGAGCAGCCCCTCCTGCTCCCAAAATAACTGCTTTTTTTTCTTTTATGACAAATTTTCCATCTTCCTGCAGGCTTTTTTTAAATCCAATTACATCAGTATTGTAACCGGTGAGAGCCCCTTTATTATTGACAATAGTATTTACTGCCCCAATTCTTCGGGCAGATTCTTCCACTTCGTCCAAAAATTTAATTGCTTTCTCTTTGTAAGGGAAGGTGATGTTTACCCCTCTTATATTCAGGGCTTTTATCCCTTGAATGACTTTACATAAATCAGTTTCTGCTACTTGAAAAGGTAAATAACAAAAGTTTAAAGAATGTTTAAGTATTATTTGATTATGGATAAGTGGGGAAAGACTATTTTCTATGTTTTTGCCGATTATTCCGATTATTTTGGTCTTTCCGTTTATTTCTTTTTTCATTTACATCCCCACCTTAATTCTTTATAGAGATTGCTTCACTGCGTTCGCAATGACAGATTAAAAATTAATCAAATTTTGTAAAGTATTTTCAAATCCGGGGAAGGAAATATCTATACATTCTGAATTTTTTATAACCGTTTTTCCTTCAGCCAATAGAGCAGCGACTGCTAAGGACATAGCAATTCGGTGATCATTGTAACTTTCACAGACTGCTCCCTGCAATCTAGTGGGACCATTTACTGTAAAACCATCTTCTTCTTCCTCAATATCTGCTCCCATTTTTTTTAATTCGCTGACAATAGCTTTTATCCGATCAGACTCCTTTACTCTTAATTCTCTTGCCCCACTTACTACCGTTTTACCCTGTGCCTGAGTTGCCACCACCGCAATAAGAGGTAATTCATCGATTAAGAAAGGCACATTTTCTTTCTTAATCTCTACTCCCTTTAGTTTTGAATATTCTATCATTAAATCAGCCTGAGGTTCATTTGATTTTATCTGGTAATTTAAAATATCAATCTTTGTCCCCATTTTTTTTAATATTTCAATTATTCCGGTCCTGGTAGGATTAACCCCTACCTGCTTAATTATAATCCGTGAGTCTCTTAATATACTGGCAGCTGCTATGAAATAAGCAGCAGAAGAAATATCGCCAGGAATAAAAATATCAGTACTCCTTAATTCTGTTCCGCCCTTTATTTTAATTTCAGGAGGAGAAATCTTTATATCTGCCTGCATAATCTCTAACATCCTCTCGGTATGGTCCCTGGTGGACAGATGTTCTCTAATAACTGTCTCACCAGTTGCATAAAGACCAGCCAACAGAAGGGCTGATTTCACCTGAGCACTGGCTACAGGTAAGGTATATTGGAAAGGATTAAGTTTACTTCCTCTTATACTTAAAGGTGCAAAATGGCCATCTTCCCTCCCCCAAATATCTGCCCCCATTAACCTAAGAGGTTGGGCCACTCTTTTCATAGGTCTTTTTCTGATTGAATTATCTCCATTTAAAACAGAATAAAAATTCTGTCCACTAAGCAATCCGGCTAAAAGACGAACGGTCGTCCCTGAGTTCCCCACATCGAGTATATCTTTCGGTTCTTGCAATCCATATAATCCTTTTCCTTTTATATTAACAGAATTATCTACGTCTAACTCTATTTTCACTCCTAAGGCTTGCATACAATCTAAAGTTCTTAGACAATCTAAGGAATTTAATAAATTGTATACTCGAGTTTCTCCCTGAGCAATAGACCCTAAAATCAGAGAGCGATGAGAGATTGATTTATCTCCCGGGACAAATATATTTCCTTTTAATTGGTTGACTTTTTCTAAAACAAGTTCCACTTAATTTTTCATCCTCTCTAAATCATTTTCAGCAGATGTGCCTAATTCTCGGCCTACCGCCTGAGCTATAGGGCTTAATTCTTTCATTAATTGAGTAAAGGTATCGAGTCTTAAAGTCTGAGCTCCATCGCTAAGCGAACTTCTGGGATCAGGATGGACTTCGATAAGTAAGCCATCTGCTCCAACAGCTATGGCAGCCTTGGCCATTGGGCTTACCAATCTCCATCTGCCGGTAGCGTGGCTGGGATCTACAATTATTGGCAAGTGACTCAACCTCTTTAATACAGGGACTGCGCTTAAATCCAAAGTATTACGGGTATAGTTTTCAAAAGTACGAATTCCTCGCTCACATAATATCACTTCGTAATTCCCCTGAGATAAAATATATTCTGCTGATAATAACAATTCCTCTATGGTAGCTGACAGTCCTCTTTTTAATAATATTGGTTTTTTAGTTTTACCCAATTCTTTTAGTAATACAAAATTCTGCATATTACGAGCGCCTACTTGAAATATATCGGTATATTTACCTACCAGTTCTATCTGGTTAACCGACATCACTTCAGTTACAACTGCTAAACCTGTCTCTTCCCCTGCCTGAGCCAACAACTTTAAGCCTTCTTCCCCTAATCCCTGAAAGCTGTAAGGAGAAGTCCTGGGTTTAAAAGCTCCTCCCCTTAATATCTTTGCTCCTGAAGCTTTGACGTAGCGGGCAGTCTCAAATATTTGTTTTTCGTTTTCTATAACGCAGGGTCCGGCCATTACTATTACTTCTTTTCCTCCAATAATTACATCTTTTACCTTAATGATAGTATCAAAATCCTTAAATTCCCTGCTTGCTAATTTATAAGGTTTTACAATGCGGATAATTTCTTCTACACCATTAAAAGCATAAAAGGGTACAGAAGCTAAATTTTCCACATCTCCGATTACTCCTAAGATAATCCGCCTTTCTCCCCGAGAGATGTGTACTTTATGTCCCATTTCGTATAATTTATGTATTACTTTTTCTACATCAGCATCATCGGTTTTGCCATTCATTACGATAATCATTTTAACTCACTCTCCTTTAAATTTAAGGTCTCTTTAACCAAATCTTTTCTTAATGTTTTTGCTCCTCTTAAATAACAATGCTTTATTTCTGTTTGATTTTTAGAGCAATTTATCTGGATTAATACTCGAATACATTGAGGCAAACTCCCCGGAACATCTATTTCTTGCATATCAAAAAGGGGCACTTGTTCCCAGCCTAATTCTCGCGCTGCTTGAGCCGGAAAGGCAACGTTCAAATCAGAAGTGGCACTGAAAAAAATACTTGCTATATCTTCAATATTAATATCATTCTCTTTCTGTAAAGTGGTCAATAATTTTCTAGTTCTTTTTATAATTTCTTCTTTGGTATTACTATCTACAGTTGTAGCTCCTCTTATTCCTCTCACTAACATATGCATACCTCCTTTTTCACGCCAGGGGACAACGGTTCTCTGACACAATTTGAGATTGCCACGCACTAATAAATCAGGGCTCTCAATTACATTTATTTATTGTAACCATAACCTCTTATAAAACAAAAAAAGCCATAGGAATTTAAAAAACCTATGACCTTTATATATAAATATATAAAGATATCATAGGCATAAAACCGATGCCTATGCCTATAATATCTTATTTTAAACTTCTAAGATGTTAAGGCATAAACATCGGTGGAATAATAGTAAAAATAAAAATTAAAGGAATTTGTTAATTTAGTAAATTCTCTTTTTGAAACCACCTTGTCTACTCCTTAACATTTTTTAAGATATTAGCATACCTTTTCACTTCTGTCAATATTTAAAAACAGTATCGAGTTAAGAAAGGGAAAGAAAAGATAGAAAAAGTTTAGACTAACATTCGTATTTAGG
>JAHJOY010000220.1 GCA_018819665.1 bacterium | reverse complement strand
TGATTGCCGAGATCGGGTAACCAGGAAGCCCGATAAGAGGAGTGTCATCAATAATTCCTAAAATTGTCGGTTTCCCTGGCATAATAGCTACTCCGTGAACCACAACATCACCTATACTTTTGACCATCTCGGAAGTGAAATCTTTTGAGCCAGCAGAGGAACCGGCAAGGACCACTACTACATCATTTTGTGAGGCAGCTTCAAGCAAAATCCTCTTTAAATCTACGGAGATGTCTTTAACAATTTCGTATACTATTGCCTTTCCTCCCCACTCGTAAATCAAACCTTTAATTATTTTAGAATTATATTCAATAATTTTACCAGGACTAATTTCTTCCCCGGGTGGAATCAATTCATCACCCGTAGGTATAACTGCTACCTTGGGCTTCCTGCGGGCAAAAAGTTGGTTTACTCCTCCTGCCAATAAAGCCCCAATATCTACTGGACGGATTTTATGATTTACAGGGATAATTAACTGATTAGCTACTACATCTTCCCCAATGTTGCGGATATGTTGCCCCGGGGAAACTGCCGAAAATATTTTAATTTCTTTAATATTTTCTTTTTTTGAATCATCGTTAAAACCATTAGAAATATCTTTGTTCTTCTCTCTTTTAAATTCATTCAAAGGGTTTATATCCTCAATCTTTATCACTGCATCAAAACCGAAAGGTATGGGATTACCGGTATTTATAAAATGAAAGTCTTGATTAATCTTTAAAGTAATAGGAGAAGATTCGGAAGCTTCATAAGTATCCCTTGCTCTGACCACTACCCCATCCATAGCTGCCGCTTGATAATAGGGAGAGGATATCTTGGCAAAAATTGGTTCTGCGGTAATCCGTCCTAAAGAATCTTCAGTAGAAACCAATTCCCCCTTTAGAGGCTGAGCAAGTTTGTATTTTAATAAAGTTTTATAAAATTTTTCTCGAGCTTCTTTTAAGGTTAATTTACTTAAATAAATATTTCTTCTCAAATCAATCTTCCTTCCCCTAATTAATCCTGTTTAATTAAAATAATTTAACCACTACTTTGCTGCCCTTTTCTAATCCTTCGATATTTAATCCTATCTTTATTAAACCTGAGGCCCGAACCATGGTAGAAATTAATCCTGATTTCCCCAGAATAGGTTCGGCATAAATTTTTTCACCTTCTTTATATACAAATACCCGCACATAATCTTCTCTCCCCGAATCTGAACCTATATTGCAGGTCAACTCTGCTTCTATTTCTTTGGCAAAATTATAATTATATTCTCCTCCCTGTAACCGGCTAATTAAAGGCCGCACAAAAAGGTCAAAGATTATCATCGCTGAGACTGGGTGACCGGGCAAGCCAAATATCGGCCTGTTGTCAGCTATGGCAAGTATGGTAGGTTTCCCTGGTTTTACTGAAACTCCATGAACCAGCACACCGGGTTTCCCTAATCTATTAAGCACTTCTAAGGTAACATCTCTTACCCCCACTGAACTCCCTCCGGAAACAATTACCGCTTCTATCTTATCTTCTTTGATAGTCTTTTTTATCTCCTGCTCCAATAGAATAACTTCATCTTTAATAATTCCTCTATAAACAGGAACCCCGCCTGCCTTTTCAATGCAAGCTCCAAGGGTGTAAGAATTTATATCCCTTATCTGCCCTATTCGGGGTTCGCCTTCAGCTGGGATTATTTCATTACCCGTTGAAATAATAGCAATTTTAGGTTTTTTATAGATTTTGATATTAGTTTTCCCTATTCCAGCTAAAACTCCTATATCCTGCGGACGTAATCTGTGTCCTTTTCTTAATATAATTTCTCCTTTTTTTAGATCCTCATCCTCTCGAACTACATTTTCCCAGGGAGAAATTGATCTCCTTGCTTCAATGGTAGTATCATCAATCTGTTCAGTATATTCTTCCATCATCACCGCATTTGCTCCTTCAGGGAGCATGCCTCCGGTGGATATTTTTACCGCCTCTCCAGGGTTGATCTTAAATTCAGGTCTAACACCCATCTTTATTTCTCCTATAATCTTCAAATAGGAAGGTAAACTATCAGTTGCTCCAAAAGAATCTTCTGCCCTAATGGCATAACCATCCATTGTAGAACGATTAAAACCAGGTAGATTAGCGGGTGCAACTATCTCTTCCGCTAAAAACCTATGTAAAGTTGTTTTAATATCGACTTCCTCTATGTTGTTCTGGGTTATCTCCTTTAAATTTAAATAATCTTTTAGCATCGTAATTACCTCTTGGGGGGTACTAACTTTAAATAAGGGTTTTACCATGTTCGCTGTTTATCTCCTAATTATTAATTGTTTATATATTGTTTTACAAATATCTCGTTTTTAAAAATTAATATAATTTTACTGCCGAAGCTTTAAAGGTCAAATAAACTTTGCTTCCCAGATTGAAATTCATCTTAAAAAATGACTCTCTGGTAATAATCACCACTAAAGGGATACCAATATCTATTTCTAATTTTACCAAATGATTTTGCTCAATAATCTTGGTTATTTTCCCTAAAAAGGAATTTCTGGCACTGGATTGAAACTGTTCATAAGACAAGATTATATCTCTGGGGTCAATAGAAATATATGCCAGACCAACTTTTTCACTCACTATAGCAAATTTTATATTTCCCATAGTTTTAAACCATTTTAAGCCATCTTCCTCTTCTATTATTTCTCCCCGAAGAAGATTTTCCGGAACTTGTTTAATAATTTTACCATCTAAAAGGGAAATCACCTCATCAGCTAAACGATAGGCCTGGGAAAGGTCGTGAGTAGTAAATATTACAGTGGTTTTAATATCTTTCTTTATTTTTTTAATAATTCTTTCCACTACATCTATGTGCTTTTGATCTATATTTGCGGTAGGCTCATCCAAAAAAAGAACTTCTGGCTCTATCACTAAGGCTCTGGCAATTACCACTCGCTGAGCTTCTCCACCCGATAATTGGTTCGCTTTTCTATCTTTAAAACCGGAAAGCCCCACTATATTTAAAGCACTTCTAATTCTACTTTTTTGAACTTTAGAAGGAATTGATCTTATTTTTAATCCATAGGCAATATTATCATAGACTGTAGAATGAAATAAGAAAGGATCCTGATTTACTAAAGTCATTCTCCTTCGAATCTCTAAGGTATCAGAATTTGATTTATTAGTAATTTCTTGATCATAAAAAAATATTTGACCTTCATCTGGTTTCTCTAATAAATTTAAAATATTGAGCAAAGTGGTCTTGCCCGACCCGTTTGGGCCGACAATAGCGTAAATCTTACCCTCTTGAAAATTCAAATTATCTACATCTATTACAATTTTACCATTATAAACTTTTTTTAAATTTCTAACTTTAAATATTAATTTATCCATATTTTAAGTTTACACTCTCTTACCTTGAAAATAGTGGAGTAAAATATTTATACTGAAGGCGACAAATAATAATATAATTCCCAGGGCAATAGCAAAACCAAACTCTCCCTTGGTAGTTTCCAAGGTAATGGCAGTGGTCATAACCCGGGTGCTTCCTTTTATATTTCCTCCTAACATCATAGCAGCCCCAACCTCCGCAATTACTCTTCCAAATCCAGTAATTACCGCAGCTAACACTGCATAACGGGCTTCTTTAATCACCATCCAGGCAGATTGGGCTTCGGTTGCTCCCAGAGTTAATGCGGTATTCCTAACCCTTTTATCAATTCCCTGTACCGCCGAATGAGTGAGAGCAATAATTATAGGGATAGCCAATATGAACTGTCCAATAATCATAGCTGAAGGGGTATATAATAGACCAAAGATTCCCAGTGGTCCTCTTCGAGAAATTAAAGAATAAACAATCAGTCCGATAACTACTGTTGGTAAGGCCAATAGGGTATTCACTAAAGATACACTAAATCTTTTTCCCCAATAATCTTTTACCGCCATTAAAAATCCTAAATATACTCCTAATAATGAGGCTAAAATAACAGCGGTTAATGATACTCTTAATGAAAGTAAAACAATACTAAATATTTCACTATCTAAAGTAAAGATTAATTGAAAAGCCTTCCGTATCCCTTCAATAATAAAATCCAAAATATCACCTCGATATAAAAATTCACCAATTCTCCAATTCTCCAATTCTCCAATTCTCCAATTTGCCAGTTATCCAATTGGTTAATTGGAAAATCGGTCAATCGGTAAATTGACTAATTGCCATTGGATGGAAAAGGATTTCTCCTTCTTTCTTATATTCTCCAATTATTTTCTGGCCTTCCACTGAAGTGACCCAGGCAATTAATTGCATTGCTTCTATATATTTCACCTGAGGGTAACGAGCAGGATTAACTGCCATTATGCCATAAGGATTAAAGAGTAGAGCATCTCCTTCGGAAAGAATAATTAAATCTATCTTATTCTTATAAGCTAAAAATGTGCCTCTATCACATAGAACATAAGCTTGTTTCTCATAGGCAACCTGCAAGGCTGCACCCATCCCCTGGCCAATTTCCATATACCATTTCCCTTCTGGAGAAATCTTCGCATTTTTCCATAAGCTTTTTTCTTTCTTATAAGTTCCGGAATCATCACCCCGGGAAATAAAATAGGCTTTACGATCAGCAATCTTTTTTAAAGCTAAGGTTATATTACTCTCCCTTTTAATCTCTGCCGGGTCATTAGACGGTCCAAGAATAATAAAATCATTAAACATAACATCTCTTCTGTTTACTCCATAACCTTCTTCAATAAATTTATTCTCTGCTTCTCGGGCATGGACTAAAACTACATCTACATCTCCATTCTCTCCTAGTGTAAGAGCCTTCCCGGTACCAACTGCAATAACATCAACCTTAATCCCAAATTTTTCTTCGAAGGGAGGCAATAAAACCCCCAGCAGCCCAGAATTTTCCGTACTGGTAGTAGTGGCTAATTTTAGGTGAATAGGGCTTGCACAAACTGAACTAATTAATACCATACTAACGGCAAATAAAAATACTATCTCAAAAATAATATTTCTCTTCATCGATATTTCTTTCCTTTTTTGTAATTAAATTTAAAACCATACAACAAAAAACCAACACTGTGTCCGGTGTTGGTTTACAAGTTTAACTCACAATATCAGTCCTCCTTTCCAAACACGGGAGGAATAAAAGTTTCCTCTCATTCCCTATCGGCTAATCCACCATCGTTTTCACCTTAGGTGTGATAGCTCGGAGAATATTTTTTTTTAAAAGAACAATAAGCAAGAAGAAATA
>JAHJOY010000219.1 GCA_018819665.1 bacterium | reverse complement strand
AGTTAATTGGTTGCCTGGTTAATTTGTCGATAATCGTTAATAGGACAAGCGTTCCCCGTTTTCACGAGGACAGGCCCGCCTGTCTATTAGGTGAAACCTATTTTATTAGTTATTCGATTTGTTGGTTTTGATTTGTGTTTTTAACCACTAACAAGCTAACAAAGTAACTAACTACATCTCTATATTAAATGATAGGTATCAAATAAAAGTTGAACACAGAATATCAAAATATGATAGAATATATAAAAGAAGGGATACTTAATTTTGTTTTTCCCTTAGATTGTAAGATATGTGAAAAGCCTATCCGAGAATCTAAAGGATATTCAGTCTGTGAGAATTGTTTTAAAACCATTGAATTAATCGAACAACCATATTGTATAAAGTGTGGGAAACCTTTAATACCTACTGATTTTTTTAAGCAAAACAGAGAAGTCTTATGCCTTGACTGTAAAATAAAAAAATATTCCTTTGAATTCTCTCGTTCTACGGGAATATACGATAAGGTATTAAAAAAATGTATTCATCTCTTTAAATACTACGGAGAGAAAAAGTTTGCTAAACCATTAGGAAAGTTAATGGTGGATTATTTATTAAAAAATAATGAATTTGAAAATAAATTTGACTTAATTATTCCTGTTCCTTTACATAAGAATGATTTAAAGAAAAGGGGATTTAATCAGAGTGTTTTGCTGAGCAAAGTCATAGGAGATTATTTTTCTATCCCGGTTGGAGAAAGTGTTTTAATAAAGAAAAAGATAACTCCTTTTCAGGTTAATTTATCCAAGAAAGAGAGGGAGAAAAATATTCTTAGAGCCTTTTCGGTAGAAAAACCGGAAGAAATTAAAGGAAAAAATATTCTGATCTTAGATGATGTGTTTACTACCGGAGCTACTGTAGAAGAATGTGCTAAAGAATTAATAAAATCTCGAGCTAAGAATATATTTGTTTTAACTTTAGCCCGAACTGTATAAAGCTCATATACCGCCTCTCCTTAGAGCTGTGGTTGAAAGTCGAAGCCAGTCGCAGGCGAAACGACCCACGTAAGGTAACTT
Source organism: bacterium (assembly GCA_018819665.1). Classification (GTDB taxonomy): domain Bacteria; phylum Atribacterota; class Phoenicimicrobiia; order Phoenicimicrobiales; family Phoenicimicrobiaceae; genus Sediminicultor. The sequence continues at coordinate 2,002 of JAHJOY010000219.1, read as the reverse complement.
TGGTTACTGAGCATGGTGCGGCTTTGGAGTAAGTCCTGCCTTAACCCTAACCGGTTATAACAATAAGAGAAGAGTAGTAGTGAAGGACAAAGTTCCTGAGCAAACCTCTCAGCAGGCGAGTGTGGGGGCAAAGACCAGGTCAGTCTAAGGAAAGGCGGATAAGGTTTAATTAGTCGTTAGTGAATAGTCGTTAGTTTTAAATACAAAATGCAAGATAAATTAGTTGGCTGGTTTTCTAGTTAACAGATCTATGGTACGTTGCAGATAATTTTATAGTAAATTCTGACTTTTTGGTTATAATTATGTTGTAGGGGCACAATGAATTGTGCCCTCGCCATATTAATACCTAATTTCTCCTATGGGCACGATGCATCGTGCCCCTACATTACTAAATAAAATGATTTTACAAAAAAAATAAATTCCCAAAGAATACAATTGGGAGGAAACATTAAATGAGATTTTATGATTTAATTATCAAAAAAAGAGATGGCCAAGAATTAACTCAAGAAGAAATAAATTTCATGATAAAAGAATATTGCGAAGATAGGATTCCCGATTATCAAATGTCTGCAATGTTAATGGCTATATATTTTAAGGGAATGAGTAAAGGGGAGATAAAATATTTGACTATGGCTATGGTTAATTCTGGAAAAATTATCGACCTTAGTTCCATTCCCGGTATTAAGGTCGATAAACATAGTACAGGAGGAGTAGGAGATACAACTACACTTGCTTTAGCCCCCATGGTGGCAGCGGCAGGTGTTCCGGTAGCCAAGATATCAGGACGGGGTTTAGGGCATACCGGCGGTACAATCGATAAGTTAGAATCAATCAAAGGGTTTAAAACAGAATTAAGTCTGAATAAATTTATAGATATCGTTAAGAAAGTTGGAGCATCGATTATCAGTCCTACTTCAGATCTGGCTCCCGCAGACAAAAAATTATACGCGTTAAGGGATGTCACCGGAACGATAGATAGTATTCCCTTAATCGTAGGCAGTATTATGAGTAAAAAATTGGCAGCTGGTGCCGATGCAATTGTATTAGATGTTACTACCGGCAGCGGTGCTTTTATGCAAGAATATAAAGATGCCTTGAAATTAGGGAAAATAATGGTAGATATAGGATTGGAGTTGGGCAAAGAGACCGTGGCAGTAGTTTCAAATATGGATGAACCTTTGGGTTTTGCTATAGGTAATTCCTTGGAAGTTAAAGAGGCTATCGAAGTTTTAAAAAATAGAGGACCGGAAGATTTACGTAACCTTTGTCTGGTTCTTGGTGCTCATATGCTAAAATTAGGCAGAGCGGCAAAGAACTATGAGGAAGGAAGAAATAGATTAGAAAAAATACTAAAAGATGGGACAGGTTTTAATAAATTTAAAGAGATGATAGCCGCTCAGGGGGGGAATCTAGAAATAATAGATAACCCAGAATTATTGCCATTAGCAAAATATAGTACTAAAATTAAAGCTGAGATTAGTGGCTATGTACAGAAAATAGATTCTCGATTAGTTGGCGAGAGCGCTATGCTTTTAGGTGCAGGCAGAGAGAAAAAAGAATCAGAAATTGATTTATCGGTGGGAATCATCTTAAAAAAGAAAGTAGGCAGTAAGGTTAATATTAACGAAGATTTAGCCGAAGTGTATTATAATGATTCAGAAAAATTAAAAGAAGCAAAGAACAAATTGTTCTCCTCATTTGTTATAGGAGACAAAAAACCTAAAAAATTACCACTAATCTTAGCAACCATCAGCAAGAAAGGCGTTAAAGAATTTATTTAATAGTATACCGTATATGGTATATCGTATATCGTTACATTCGAGATACGATTCACGAAATTCGAATTAGACTTTTGTCTTCTTCTTTCTTAACTCTACGCTAAACGCTACAAGCTCTACGCTAGTCCTTCTTAACGAAATACGATATACTATATACTAATGGGGGCATATGCCCCTAGGTCTCCCTTAAGTATATAATAAAATTTAATTTTTTAACACATGTT
>JAHJOY010000218.1 GCA_018819665.1 bacterium | reverse complement strand
AGCAAAGAGATCTTGCGCATTTCGAATACCGTTGAAGAGATGGTATTAGGCATTATGCAAGTTTTCCTTAATAATGATGAAAGACTGCTGGATAAAATAAGCGCACAAGATATGATTGTGGATAATCTCTCTCGAGAGATAACCAAATATTTAACCAAGATAAGTTTTGAAACCCTCTCTGCGGAACATTCTAAAGAAGTATTTAGATTATTGTATGTGGTTGATGACCTGGAACATATAGGAGATTTAATAGACAAAAATCTAATTCCTTTGATGGAAAAAAAGATAGACCACAGTTTGATATTTTCTGAAAAAGGGGTAGAAGAGATTAAAAATATGCATCAAGAGGTTTATAACAACCTTCGAAATGCTATCGGGGCTTTTGCTCTCCAGGACCAAAGGATGGCTCAAAAAGTAATCGACCAGAAAGAATACATCGATTCCTTAGAAATAACTTTACGCAAGACTCATATCAACCGCTTAAACGTGGGGATAGAGCTTTCCCAAAAGACTAGCGGTGTTCATTTGGATCTAATCAATATCCTTAAAAGAATAAACGATCACTCCTTTTCTATTTCCCGGGCAGTAGTGAGAGAGATATAATTAGTCGTTAGTGTTGAGCATAGCGTAGAGCGCGTAGCGTTTAGCGTATAGTATATAGCGAAAAACGAAAAGCGCAAAACAAAATTCGTATCTCGTATCTCGTGAATCGTATCTCGTAAAGAAAAGAAGTCAGAAGCCAGTATTCAGGAGTCAGAAGATAAGATAGTATCGAGTATCGAGTATATAGTGAAGAAGAAAATAGCGGATAGCGTTTAGCGTATAGTAAAGAAAGAAGAAAAAGAAATCAAAATTCAGGAGATGGAAGTAGGCGTATTGCGGTGCGTCCTCATTGTGTAGAGGCACGGCGTGCCGTGTCTTACCCATTCATCACGGCAACGCCGTGATGCTACCGATAAACGTAAACTGATTTTTCTTATCTAAAAACTAAAAACAAAAAACTATAAACCTATTATTTAGTACTAACGACTATTCACTATTCACTAACGACTAATTTAACTAACTAACGAATCAAGATACACAATTAAATTATATTAGGAAAATGTTTTATATGAACAATATGATAAATAATCAACCAAAAACAGAAAGCCTTATTCTTGTCCCTATCTATAATGAACAAAAACATATTTTTAATGTTTTAAGAGAGATAAGAAAATACTCACCAGAAAACCTGTTAGTGATTAATGATGGCTCCACCGATGAGAGCAAAGATATTGTGGAAGAGATTGCTTCTTGTGCCAAACTCAAAGGGAAAGTTATCATTATAAATCACCCAGAAAACGAAGGATACGGCAAATCTTTGATTGACGGAACTAATTTTGCCCGGGATAATAATTACCGATATCTTCTGACTTTAGATTGTGATGAACAACATGAGCCGGAATTAATCCCCCAATTCTTTAAAGAGATTAAAAAAGAAAAATTTGATATAGTTTCTGGTTCTCGTTATCTGTCTTTCCAAAAACAGATTGATGCTCCGCCCGAAGACCGATATACTATTAATCGTAAAATCACCAGGCTAATCAACAAGATAACCGGCTACGGACTAACCGATTCTTTCTGTGGGTTTAAAGTATATCGAATGGAAGGCTTAAAAAAATTAGAATTAACCGAAAAGGGATATGGCCTCCCTCTTCAACTCTGGATTCAGGCTTATAAAAACAATCTGACTGTAAAGGAGCTGCCTGTAAGTATGATTTATAAAGATAAAGACCGGACTTTTGGCAATTACCTGGACGACCCGAAAAAGAGGTTAGCCTATTACCAAAAAATCATAGATAGTGAGGTGAAAAAATGCTTAATATATTAGCTGTCGGTCCACATCCCGATGATGTGGAATTGGGAATGGGCGGTTCCATATTAAAATTCACCGAAGCAAGTCATCGAGTTACTGTCGTGGATTTAACTGATGGAGAGCCTACTCCTCATGGGGATCCGGAGACCAGAAAAAAAGAGAGTGTAAAATCAAGCAGGATATTAGGGATTGAGGAGAGGATTACTCTTGATTTTCCCAATCGATATCTTCAGGATGAAATAGAGGTCCGTCAGGAATTAGCTGAAGTCATCAGAAAAATTCAACCAGATATCCTTTTTGCCCCTTACTGGATAGATGCTCATCCGGACCATATTGCTGCCTCAAAGATCTGTGATGCTGCTCGTTTCTACGGAAAACTCACCAAAACAGAGATGCAGGGCAGGCCCTTTTATGTAAAGAAAATACATTATTATATTGCTTCTCATTTAAAGCTAAATTTCAAACCCTCTTTTGTTATGGATATAAGCAAAGTGATGGAGATGAAGATAGAAACTATCAGGTGCTATGAATCCCAATTTGGGCCTTCTCCTGAAGGGCATCAGCTATTTGAATGGGTCTTAAATTCTAACCGTTACTGGGGAAACCTTATTGGCACAGAGTTTGCCGAACCTTTTATCTCTAAGGAAGAAGTCGGCATTAAGGATATAGAGGCACTTTTGTAAATGGAAAGACGGTTCTTTAAAGTTCCCCAAAATAAGCAGATTTTCTTCTATCCCTCGGCGGACAAGATGGGTTCTCTCTTAGAAGAGAATAAGAAAATTTTTAGCAAGTATTCCTTTACAATTCTTAATCAGCCTTTTAGGGAAGTGAGGGAAAATTGTCGAAAAGAAGTTATTCAGAGGGCTTTAAAATTTAGTAAAAAATTTGATCCTGATATTGAAGAAAAAATCAACCCTGCCTACCAATATATTATCCAAACCGGACATCAACCGGTATTTTTTCATCCCGGTATATGGATTAAAAACATCTTTTTAAACGAACTCTTAAAATCTCCTCTTCTGGAAAAGTCTTTGGGATTAAATATTATCCTGGATAATGATATCTGTAAAGACCTTGATCTTTCTTTGCCCGCTCTCTCTTCAAATGGTAATTTAATAGTGGAAGAAATTAGTTTTTTATCTTCAACTCTTACCCCAAACCTTCCCTTTGAAGAATATCCCTGCCCTTCTTTGGAATTGATTTCCAAATTTACCCGGGATGTCATTCGTGAGCTCAAATCCCTGGAATCAGAAAATAAAGATATCTCAAATAATTTTAAAAATTTTACCCAGTGTCTGGAAAATTCTTCCCGTTTTTGCAGCCAAAATTATACAAGGGGAAATCTGGGAGAATTTCTCGGTTTAGCCCGCCGACTTTACGAGCAAGAGATTGAGCCTGCTTATCTGGAAATTCCTTTTTCTCAAATCTGTGATAGTGATGAATTTCTCTCCTTCTTTTTAGAAATTACTAAAAATATTAAATCTTTTTCTGAAATTTATAATAAAAAATTGGATGAATACAGAAAATTATTTAAAATCAGAAATCGGGCACACCCCTCACCCAATTTAATGATTAAGGAAAATTTTATCGAGGCCCCCTTCTGGATTTGGATAGAGGGAGACCAGAGGAGAAAAATTTTTATTTTAAACGAGGAAGAAAAAAACTATCTCTATAATGATTCTTATGGCAAAATATTTCTTATAGAAGAAGATGGTTTTAAATCTCTGTTTTCCTTAAAAACCCTCCTCAAAGATCGAGGATTAAAAATAAGACCTAAAGCCCTTCTCTTAACTTTATACAATCGACTATTTGTTTCTGATCTTTTCATTCATGGATTGGGAGGAGCAAAATACGACCTGGTAACCGATGAAATTATCAGAGAATTTTTAAAGGTAGAGCCTCCTCACTTTCTGGCTGCCTCCTGCACTTTACATCTTAATTTTAAATCTTCCCCTGGCGCGTCTGATTTTAAGATATCTACCCTAAAGAAGGAGATAAGAGATTTGGAATTTAACCCGCAGAGATATATTGATGAATTGCCTTTAACTAAAAAAGAGAAAAATCAAATTGGGGAGCTGGTTGAGAAAAAAACTGAATTAATTAAAAAAATTAAAAAGACTCTTTCGCCTATTGAAAAACGTAAGATTTCTGAAAAGATCAAAGCTATAAATAATTTTATGGGAGAAAAAGTAAGGCCGATAAAATATGAGCTGAATAAAAAAATAGAAAAAGAAGAAGAAAAGATGAAACAAGCTAAAGTGTATACCTTCAGAGAATTTCCTTACTGTTTCTTCTCGGCAAAGACGCTCCGTAATTTATTAAATTTCTAATTTCTTCTATCCTCCACCGATAATCGGAAATAGCTTAACCTCATTAGATTTAGTTAGAAGAAAATCTTCTTTTACAATTAAATCTCCTACTTTAATAAAAAAGACATCAGCAGAAGAAATCTTAATATCTTTTAATGCTTGACGAATAGTTACTGGTTTAGAATAGTTTAGTTCTAAGATATTGGAGGGGTATTTGTACTTTAAATATCCCTCCAACGTAATTTTTATTTTCATTGTTTTACCTCATCGATGAGCCAATCCAAACCTAATTCAATTAGTTTGGCAGGGGTAGGAATTCCAGTGTTTGCATTCCAGCCCATAAGCTCATAGCGTAATTTTATAGCTTTTTCAAAATCCTTTTTATTAATCGCCCCTTGGCCATCTAAGGGACCACCTTTGAAGTTATGATAGAAAACCTCAGGTAGGGTATCATCTTTGGAAGTAAAACCTTCTCGGTGGTTAAAGATGCGGGCCATATTGATGGAGCGCTCTCCTAATTTCATCAATTCAAACCAGGTTGTCCTCCAGCCGGTAGCAGCACAGATAATCTCTAATAATTCCTCCATCGTTCCTACACTGCGAGGGACATAACCAAAATCACAAACCCCCAAGATATCGAAGACGGTCCAATAAATATCCAAAAGTTTAAATAGAGCTACCTTCTTTTCTCCTATATCAGTAGGAGATACCGGTTCTAAGATCCCCAAACCTTTCATCTCTTTTATCCCTACTGAATCTTGATCTTTAAAGAAGGGGTCATGAGCAGCCTTCATATGGTCTGCCCCGTAGTCAGAGAGAGCGTATTGGAGTCCTACTCCGGTCTTGAGGCGGGGGTCATGCATGGGAATCTCCTGTCCTTTTACCTGATGAATAAATTTTTCTGCACCTTTGCCAATTTTTTGAGCAGCAAGGTAAGAACCCTGAGATAAGAGGTCTCCCAGACCTTCGCGATGAGCGATCTTTTCTATCATCTTAAGCATCGCTTCTTTATTACCAAAGGTAAGCTCTATCCCTCCGGTGTCTTTTTTGGTCAGCAGTCCTTCTTTGTAACACTGCATGGCAAAGGCGATGACCATACCGGTAGAGATGGTATCCATAGTGTATTTATTACAGAGTTCATTGGCTTTAGCGATGTATTTTAAATCAGAAATACCGCAAAGAGAACCCAAAGAGACGATGGTTTCATATTCTGGACCTCCATAAGCGGGGTCAACTTTAAGGCCTGGTTCATCTACTTCTACTACTCTCTTACAGCGGATGGGACAGGCAAAACAGCCTTTAGTGCCTTTTAAGATAGTTTTGTTTAAGGTTTCGGCAGTAAGATTTTCTCCTTCTTTGAAATAGCCGGTAGTCCAGTTGTAAGAGGGAAGACAACCTGCTTCGTAGAAGGGGCGGACTACTGCTGGGGTACCTAAGTTTCGAAGATCTCGACTTATGGGATTATCCATAACTCTCTTAGTAATCTCTTTAGTTACTTGACTTACTCTTTCTTTATTGTAAAGTTCTATCGGCTTAGTTCCTCTTACGGCAATAGCTTTTAGTTTCTTGGAGCCCATTACTGCTCCCAGACCATTACGGCCATTAAAGTGTTTCAGTTCATTTACAATATTAGCAAAGCGGACCAGGTATTCTCCGGCTGGACCGATCTGGGCAATCCTTATCTTATCATCGGCTAACTCTTCTTTGATTATCCTCTGGGTAGTTCCGGTGTCTTTGCCCCAAAGATGAGTGGCATCTTTTATCTCTATCTTACCATCATTAATCCATAAGT
>JAHJOY010000217.1 GCA_018819665.1 bacterium | reverse complement strand
TAAAAGAAATGCTTATCAGAAAAAATATAATATAAAACATAGAAATGAGATAAATGCTCGAAATAAAGAATATAATATAAACCATAAAAATTAAAAAGAAAGGGAGGAGAAGTATGATCAATTATATTATTAGGAGAGTTTTATGGGCTATACCGGTTTTATTGATAATATCTTTAGTGACTTTTAGTTTAGCCCATGTTATTCCTGGAGGGCCTTTCGATAGAGAAAAACCATTACCAAAAGAAATTATTGCCAATTTAGAGGCTTACTATGGTTTAGATGATCCTTTATGGAAACAATACACTGATTATTTATGGAATGCCCTTCACGGTGATTTTGGTCCTTCTTATTCTTCTCGAAGCAGGACAGTAAATGATATTATAAACGCACATTTTCCCGTTTCAGCCCAACTGGGGGTATTAGCTTTAATTGTAGCTATGGTGGTGGGAATTCCTCTGGGGATGGTTTCTGCCCTAAAACAAAATTCTTTTATAGATTATTTCTGTATGTTCTTTGCTTTATTGGGGGTTTCTGTTCCGGCAATGACTTTAGGCCCCCTACTAATCTGGTTTTTTGCTTTAACATTGCATATCTTACCTGTAGCCCGATGGGGGACCTGGCAGCAGGCAATTATGCCAGCTTTTACATTAGGTATAGGAGGTGCTGCCCTTTTAGCCCGGCTAACCAGAGCTAGCATGCTGCAAGTGATTAGAGAAGATTACATCAGGACTGCAAGATCAAAAGGAGTCTCAGAAAAAAACGTCACCGTCCATCATGCGCTAAAAAACGCCCTTATTCCGGTGGTAACTGTAATAGGCCCCATGTTTGCTGCCTTAGTTACCGGCTCTTTAATTGTAGAGCAGATATTTGCTATCCCGGGTTGTGGAAAATATTTTATTACCAGTATTACCAATCGAGATTATCCCGTGGTTTTAGGTATTATGTTACTTTATGCATTTATAATAATTATAGCCAATTTATTTGTTGATATCACCTATTCCTGGATTGATCCTCGGATTAGGTATACTTAAGAATAATAAGCTAATAAGGAGGAAAGATTATCTTGGAAGTAAAAATAAAAGAAAAAGAGAAGTTTGAGAATGAAACAGCTATTCCGGAAAGACCTGAGGTAAATTTATGGAAAGATGCCTTTCGAAGATTATTAAAAAACAAAATGGCTGTATTGGGAGGAATAATAGTTATTGTTTTGCTTATTCTTGCTATTTTTGCCCCTTATATTGCCCCTTATCATTTTACTAAAGGTAATCTTGTGGATAATTATGCTAAACCAGGGCAAAAATATTTACTGGGAGCAGATTTTATGGGCAGAGATTTATTAAGTAGAATAATATACGGCACCAGAATATCGTTGAGTGTAGGAATAGTCGGGGCTGTTACAGCCTTTATAATAGGAGTGTTGTACGGAGTTGTTTCGGGATATTATGGAGGAAAGATTGATAATGTTATGATGCGTTTTGTAGATATTATGTACGGTTTTCCTACCTTGTTATTAATTATTTTAATGATGGTTCTATTTAAGTCTACCTTTGCGGTAACTACTCCTGGCACTTTTGCTGCAACATTGAGCGCTATTGATAGGGCATTTGGGGGACTATTCTTTATCTTTATTGGTATAGGAGTTACTGCCTGGCTTGGAATGGCCAGAATAGCCCGGGGAATGGCTCTGTCCTTACGGGAAAAGGAATTTGTGGAAGCAGCTCGAGCAACAGGAAACAGTAATTTACAGATAATGTTAAAACATATATTGCCCAACTTAATAGGTCCCTGTATTGTAGGGGTAACTCTGGCAATACCTGGATACATTACCTTTGAAGCATTTTTAAGTTTTATTGGTTTAGGAGTTAATCCTCCTACCCCGAGTTGGGGAATGTTGATATCAGAGGGGTATCAAGCAATGCGTTCTTATCCTCATTTGGCTATATACCCCGGATTAGCCTTGGCTATCACCATGATGGCTTTTAATTTTTTGGGTGATGGATTACGTGACGCTTTGGATCCACGAATGAAATAAATTTGTGCGCCCGTAGCTCAATGGATAGAGCAGGGGCTTCCTAAGCCCTTGGTTGGAAGTTCGACTCTTCCCGGGCGTACCATTTTTACACAATCATTTTATCCAAAATAATTAATTAGAGGATTTTAAATGAAAATTGATTTAGCTGACCAAATTAAAGAGATTTTGTTGGGTTCTATTGAAAAAAATATAAGACAGGGTAATTTCCAGATTAAGGATATCCCCAAGATAATATTCTTAACTCCTAAAAATAAATCCCATGGAGATTTATCCACTAATATCGCTATGCAATTATCTCGAGAATTAAGGAAAAAACCCTTAGATGTGGCTAATTTTATTGTAAATAATTTAGATATTCAGGGCACAATTATAGATAAAGCAAAAATTGCCGGGCCAGGTTTTATAAATTTTTGGTTGAGTGAAAATTGGCTATATAAGATTATAGATGAAATTAGAGAACAGAGTGAGAATTATGGTAAAGTAAATTTAGGTAAAGGGAAGAGGGTTCAAGTAGAATTTGTCAGCGTTAATCCTACTGGTCCCTTACATATTGGACATGGAAAATGTGCAGCAGTAGGAGATGTATTAAGCAGCATATTAAAAGCAGCAGGATATGAAGTAGAAAAAGAATACTATATAAATGACCAGGGGAGACAGATTGACCTCTTAGGTGAATCTGTTCAAGCAAGATACAATAGCCTTTTAGGAGAAAAGAAAGAATTTCCCGATGATGGCTATAAAGGCGAATATATTGTCGATATAGCCAAAGAAGTAATAGGTAAATTTCAAGATAAGTATAAAGGAAGAGACGATAAAGAAACCCAAGAGTTTTTTAAAGTGTTTACTTTAAAAAATATTTTATCAGGAATTAAAAAAGATTTAAAAGATTTTGGAGTAGAATTTGATGTTTGGTTTAGTGAAAAATCACTTTATGAGCAGAATAAACTTCAAGAAGCTATTGAATTACTGCAACAGAGAGGTTTTCTTTATGAGGAAAAAGGTGCACTCTGGTTAAAGTCCACTGTCTTTGGTGATGAAAAAGACAGAGTAGTAATTCGGGAAAATAATATTCCCACTTATTTTGCTTCTGATATTGTTTATCATCAAAATAAATATCAACGGGGATTTGACAAAGTAATAGATATCTGGGGTGCTGATCACCATGGTTATATTAAAAGGATGAAAGCAGCGGCACAAGCCCTGGGTTATTCCGAAGACTTTTTGGATGTGTTAATTGTGCAGTTCGTTACTTTAATAAGAGATGGCAAAGAAGTAGGCATGTCGACTCGAGGAGGAGAATTCATTACTCTAAGAGATTTAATACGAGAAGTGGGCAAAGACGTGGCTCGTTATTTCTTTTTGATGAGGAGTTATGATAGTCATACCGAATTTGATCTTGATGTAGCTAAATCTCAATCTATGGAAAACCCCGTATATTATATTCAGTATGCTTATGCGAGGATATGTAGTATAATAAAAAAAGCTGAACAAGAAGGAATAAAAATTGATAAAAACAAAGAAGTTAATCTTCACTTATTGGATAAAGAGGAAGAGATTGAATTGATTAAAAAACTATCTTCCTTAAAAGAAGTGGTTAGAAAGAGCGCTTTAACCTGGAAACCACATCTTTTAACTACTTATCTTTATGATTTAGCTTCTTCGTTCCATAAGTATTATACTGTACACCGGGTAATTACTGAAGACAAAGAATTGACTAAAGCTCGCTTGATATTAATCGATTGCACCAGAATAGTATTATTTAATACCCTTAAGATTTTAGGGATTTCAGCTCCAGAGAACATGTAATTAGTCGTTAGTGAATAGTGAATAGTCGTTAGTAGGGGCAGACCTTGTGTCTGCCATAGAACTAACGATTACACGGGAGGTCTTAGAAATAATTGGATACAACCAGATTTGTAATAATTACCGGTCTGTCTGGTG
>JAHJOY010000216.1 GCA_018819665.1 bacterium | reverse complement strand
CTGGAGGGAATTAAAACCCCCGGTATGGATTCGTTTATTAATAATTTAACTGATGCCTCCAAACACCCGGTGTTTAGGCAATACCTGGACGAATTAGATTCTTTTATTCGAGACGCAAACTTTCCAGAAGTTCTGCACGTTAAAGGAAAGGATAAAAGTCTTAAAAATATTTCCAGTGCAGTTTCACCTCATATCGCCCGGTCGGCGACTCTCTCTACCATGCACGGATGTCCCCCTAAAGAGATAGAATCTATCTGTAAATATCTTATGGAAGAAAAAAGGCTCCATACCTTTGTAAAATTAAACCCGACCCTCCTTGGCTATAAATTAGTTAGAAAAATATTAGATGAGCTTAATTTTAATTATATAAATATTAAAGAATCTACCTTTACCAATGATTTGCAATGGGATGATGCGATAGGGATGCTTAAACGGCTTTCTAAAGTAGCCACTGATCGCGGCTGTAATTTTGGGGTTAAACTCTCCAATACGCTGGGAACAGTAAATACCCTGGGTGTTCTTCCGGGAGAGGAGATGTATTTATCAGGACGCATTCTCTTCCCCATTACCATTACTTTAGCTTCCCGCTTGTCGCGTGAATTTAAAGGGGCTCTCCCTATATCTTACTCAGGAGGAGCATCCCAGCTAAATGTTCTTCGGATTTTTGAAACAGGAATTAAACCAATTACTACGGCTACTGAGCTATTAAAGCCGGGCGGCTATCTTAGAATGGCGGAAATGGCTCGAAAATTAGAATCAATAGTTGACGAAAAGCGGCAGCCCAAAGTCATTAATGTGGAAAAACTCGACCGATTAGCCAAAGAGACCCTTCGGAAGAATTATTACCGGAAAGATTGGAGGGGTACGAAAGGGGTTTTCATTAACCAGAAATTACCTTTGACCGATTGCTATATTGCCCCCTGTATTCTTTCCTGTCCCATCCGACAGGATATTCCTGAATACATTCGACTGGCGGGTAGTGGACAATATGATAAGGCTCTGGAACTCATCTATTCAAAAAATCCTCTTCCTAATATTACCGGGCACATCTGCGATCATCAGTGTATGTACAACTGCACCCGTCTTGACTATGAGGGTGCAGTCGGTATTCGCGAGGTTAAGAGGATTGCTGCTGAGCACGAGAAGGGCGGATACTTTACTAAAAACCGTAGTGCTGCTGAGTGGTTGAATACAAAGGTTGCTGTTATCGGAGCTGGACCGGCAGGACTATCTGCAGCTTACTTTTTGTCTAAAGCCGGATTTAAGGTGACTGTATTTGAGAAACAAGATTCTCCCGGTGGTGTAATAACCCATGTACTGCCTAATTTTAGAATTCCTGCATCTGCTATCGAAAAAGATATTTCTGTTATCAAGGCACTGGGTGTGGATTTTAAATTTGGGGTATCAGAAGAATTTTCTATTAGTGATTTAAATAACCAAGGATATAAATATATTTTTATCGGAATCGGTGCGGAAGTCTCGAGAAAAATACAGTTAACCGGTGATAATAATAATATCTACGAAGCTCTGGATTTTTTGAGGTCTTTCAATAAAGATTCAGGGGCTCTTAACCTTGGTCGTCAGGTTGCCGTAATAGGAGGCGGAAATACTGCGGTGGACGGTGCACGTTCGGCCCTGAGGGTAGGCGGTGTCGAAAAGGTTTTTATCATCTACCGCCGTACTGAAGATGAGATGCCTGCAGATAGAGAAGAGTATGACCTGGCTCTTGAAGAGGGAGTTATTTTTAAGCCTCTCTTATTGCCGGAATCATTTTCCAAAACCGGTATTCTAAAATGCCGTCGAATGGTTTTAGGTGAACCTGACTCCAGCGGTCGTAGGCGGCCTATCCCCACTGAGGAGACCGAAGAGATAACAGTTGATTCGGTAGTCAGTGCTATCGGGGAGTATACCGATTCCAAATTTTTATCAGCATGCGGGTTAAAGATTGAAAAAAACAACAGGCCGCACGCAAACCCGGAAACCCTTGAAACTAACCTTAAAAATGTTTTTATAGGTGGTGATGCCCATCGCGGTCCTTCAACCGTGGTTGAATCCATCGCCGATGCCCGAAAGGCGGCAGAGGCTATTATTAAAAAGGAGATACCAGACTGGAAAGGTTTGGATAAAGATTTTACCCCGGGCTTCGATAAAAAACAACAGATTTCAGAGATTTACAATAAAAAGGGTCGTCTCATTCCTGCGGCAATATCCGAAGATGATAGGGTAATAGCTGAGAATGAAGCAGGGCGGTGTCTGGAGTGCAAGGTTATCTGTAATAAATGTGTGGATGTTTGTCCAAACCGGGCAAATGTGGCGATTGCGATAGATAAGAAAGAGGGGTTTCAGGATGCCTGGCAGATTCTTCATCTTGACGCATTGTGCAATGAATGTGGAAACTGCGCTACATTTTGCCCATACGATGGTAAACCATACAAAGACAAGCTGACTCTTTTTACTATTATGGAGGACTTTAAGAATAGTAAAAATAATGGCTTTATCATTACCGGCTCTCCCGGTAATCAGCTGATAACTCTGAGGTTAAAGAATAATCTGTGGAAATTAAAACTCAATAAAGACGGTAAATTAATTCCCGTAGATTCATCATGTCCAGATGATTATGACGTCAAAGAGCTTAAAAAAGCCAGCGCGATAATAAGCTCATTTTTTAAAGATTATAGTTATTTAATTAACGATTTGATATATTAAGTAAAGGTAGGGGTCGGATTTATCCGACCCGGTTCCTTGCGGGTTCGATGAATCGAACCCCTACAATAGAATGACTCCAACCCCAGTGAAGCAAGGTTTCGAAGGGTAGGAAAGATAATATCGAAACAGGAGGTGAGTGATTTAACTTATGGAAGAATTTCCACAAGGATTACAAAATAGTAAAGATTTTTCCGGAGGCGATTCTAAAAAATGCCAGAGGACCGTCCCCTGTCAGGGATATTTTGCTCCACAAAGGATAGAGGAAGCACTGGAGATTTTATCCAGATACGGAAAAGAGATTAAGATAATTGCCGGGGGAACTGACCTGTTAGTTCAATATTATGACCGACTTTATGAGATAAACAATTGGTTAGATTTAAAAAACATTAAAGAATTAAAAGAAGTTAAAATAAATAAGAATCAAATGATAATTGGAGCAATGGTTACCCATACCCAATTAGAAAGTTCAGAAGATATTAAAACATATTATCCGGTTTTAAGCCAGGCAGCTGCAGATATCGGTTCTCCTCAAATAAGAAATCGGGGGACTATCGGAGGAAACATTGTTAATGCCTCTCCAGCCGGTGACCTCTTATCCCCATTAATGGCCTATGATGCTCAATTTAAATTACAATCTAATCAAAGAGAGATGATAGTGCCAGCGGAAGAATTTTTTATTGGGCCAAAAAAAACTATCTTACAGCCAAACCAATTATTAACCCGGATAATTCTTCCTCTTCCGGAGGAAAAGACCTACGGTTGTTGGATTAAAATCGGCAAGAGAAAAGCCTTAGCCATTGCAACCATTATTTTAGCTTTGGTAGTTAAAATGGCCGAAGACAATAAAACCGTGAAGGATGTAAGAACCTGTCTTGGCTCCGTAGCCCCAACTCCGATTGAAATTAAAGAAGTTAGAAAGAAGATGGCGGGAAAAAATTTTAATCAATTAGATTTTGCCGAATTAGGCCAAATAGTTGAAGATAAGATTTCCCCTATCGATGATATTAGGGGAACGAGAGAATATCGTAAAGATGTGGCTAAAGAGATAATGATTAACGCCTTAGAAGAGATAGATTCAGCCAGAAGGGAGAGGAATTATTAATGTCTAAATTAACCATAGGATTTATTATCAATGGCCAAAAAAAAACAATAGAGACCACGACTTCTACCCGTTTGTTGGATTTAATAAGAGATGACCTACATCTAACCGGAACTAAGGAAGGATGCGGGAAAGGTGAATGTGGGGCTTGTACTGTAATTATGAATGGTGAACTGGTAGCTTCCTGTTTAATTTTAGCAACTCAGTCTGATGGAGCAGTTATTACCACTATCGAAGGGATAGGAGATAATGAATGTCTAGATCCGGTTCAAGAAGCTTTTATAGAGACAGGAGCAGTTCAATGTGGGTTCTGTACTCCCGGGATGATTTTAGCCGCCAAAAAAATGTTGGAAGAAAATCCCCATCCCGATGAAGAAGAGATTAAACGGGGTATCTCCGGAAACCTCTGCCGCTGTACCGGTTATCAAAAAATTATTGATGCTATTAAATTAGCAGCAAATAGATTGTCGAGCAAAAACGGCGGAAGGAGTGAAAAAGATGACTGAAAGATATGTGGGTAGAAATGTTTACAAAGTAGATGCCCAAGATAAAGTAATGGGCAAAGCTAAATATCCCGACGATATCTATTTTGATAATATGCTATATCTCAAAATCAAAAGAGCTACTCATCCTCATGCCCATCTACGACGAATTGATATAAGTAAAGCTGTAAAATTACCAGGTGTAGTTAAAATTATTACTGCTGATGATATTCCACAAGTTAAAAATTTTGGTTTAATTATTAAAGACCAACCGGTATTGGTGGGTATTGGCCAGAAAATGCGTTATATGGGAGATGCCCTGGCTATTGTTATTGCGGAAACCAAAGAAATTGCTTCTAAAGCAGTTAGATTAATCGAAGTTGAAGTAGAAGAATTAGAAGTAATATCTGACCCCTTGCGGGCTATGGAAAAAGACGCCCCTCTTATTCACAAAGATGGCAATATCCTGGCTACCCATTACTTAGAAAAAGGTGATATAAAAAAAGGTTTTGCAGAAGCAAATGTAATTGTAGAAAATGAATATAGAACAACTTTTTTAGACCAGGTACCTCTTCAGGTAGAAGCAGGAGTGGGAATTTATGATGAAGAGAGCGGATTTATTAAACTATGGGTGGCTTCCCAGTGGCTTCATGATACTCAGGCTGATGTTGCCCAATCCCTTGGTTTTCCTAAAGAAAAGATAAGGATAATTCAGCCGGTTATCGGAGGCGCCTTTGGCAAAAAAGAGGATATCTCAGTTCATATTCATCTGGCTTTAGCGGCAATAGCCACCAAAAGACCGGTAAAATTAACTTATACCAGAGAGGAATCAATGATCGCTCAATCTAAAAGACACCCCTTTATTATTCGAGTAAAGACTGGAGCAACTAAAGAAGGTTATTTAACTGCCTGGCAGGCTGAAGTAATCGGTGATACTGGAGCTTATGCCTCCAGCGGTCCGGCAGTAGTGCATAAAGGTATGTATCATTGTACCGGTCCTTACAATGTAGATAATGTAAAAGGTGTAGCCTATACTGTTTACACTAATAATACTTATGCAGGAGCGATGCGTGGCTTTGGTACAACTCAGATGGCTTTTGCCTATGAGTCTCAAATGGATATTCTGGCTCATAAATTAGGGATTGACCCAGCTCAATTTCGTTTGCAAAATGCTTATAATATAGGCTCTTCTACACCTAATGGCCAGATATTAACCCACAGTGTAGGAGTGAAAGAGACCATTAAAAAAGCAGCGGAAATAGCCGGTTGGAAGGGAGGACTAAGATGAAGAAACAAGGCAGAGGAATAGCTACTATTATGTTCGGTTTTGGTTATGGAGAAGGATTTCCTGATCATGCCATTGCTTCGGCAGAAATTGAAGAGGGGGGCAAGATTTTGATTAGGACTGCTGCTGCTGATGTGGGTCAAGGTGTTTTAACCATCATTACCCAAATTGCTGCCGAGGTTTTAAAGGTGAAACCAGAAGCAATCCGTATTATCCCCGGTGATACCCATTTGACTAAAAATTCCGGCTCTTCTTCCGCAACTCGGCAGACATTTTTTACTGGCAATGCAGTTAAAGAAGCTTCAGAAGGATTATTAAGCAATATTTATCATTATGCCAGTATTGAGTTTAGAAGTAATCATGTTGAATTAGGAATAAAAGATGGTTATATTTTTAGGAATGATAATCCGAAAAATAAATTAAGTTATTGGGAATTAGCGGAGAGGGTAAAAGAAAGAGGTGATAGTTTAAAGGCAGAAGCATCTTTCTTCCCTCGAACTGATATACCCGACCCTAAAACTGGACAGGGAAAGAAAGTGTATGTAGCCTATACCTTTGTCACTCAGGTGATTGAAGTAGAAGTTGATACAGATACCGGAATTGTAGAGGTATTAAATGTTTATACTGCTGCTGATATAGGTAAAGCAATAAATCCTAAAAATGTGGAAGGGCAGATAGAAGGAGGTACTGTCCAGGGAATAGGTATGGCTCTAATGGAAGAACAGGTTATTAAAGAAGGGATTACTTTGAATCCTGATTTGACCAGCTATTTAATTCCCACTTCTATGGATACACCCCATTTTGCTACCCTGCTGGTAGAGAATGAAGATTCAGAGGGTCCTTTTGGGGCTAAGGGGATAGGAGAACCAGCTACAATTGCTACTACTCCCGCCATTGCCAATGCAATTTACGATGCAATAGGAGTAAGGATTTACCATCTTCCCATCACTCCAGAAAAAATATTAAAAGCTCTAAAGGAAGAAAATAAAAGAGGGAATAAAGAGGGTTTTTAAAAATACTGTCATATAATATCAAGGTCTGACTTTTGTTTAGGCTCATTGTAGCAGCACGGCGTGTCGGGAATGTCAAGGGGCGGTTCTTCTGACAATAGATTAGACAGAAGGCTGGCTCGGGTTACGGCTTTAGAGCCAAATTTTTCCCTGATTTTATCTAAAGACTGGCTAAGCTGTTCTAATTTGTCTTCTTTATCCTTTACAAATTTCAATTGATTTCTTTTATTTCCAGGGGTAAGATTGGAGAGTCTTATCCCTAAGAGTCTAACTCCACCTTTT
>JAHJOY010000215.1 GCA_018819665.1 bacterium | reverse complement strand
GTAATACCCATAGCTATCCCGATATCCGATTCTTTTAAGGCCGGTGCATCATTTACCCCGTCTCCGGTCATAGCTACCACTTGTTTATTCTTCTGTAAAGCGCTAACGATACGACGTTTATGACGTGGAGATACTCTGGCAAAGATAGTAGTATTTCCCACCGCCTCTTCTAATTCAGATTGCGACATTTTTTCTAGTTCTTCTCCGGTAATAATCCTATCTCTCGAATGATATATACCCAGTTCAGAAGCGATTGCCTTAGCAGTAAGAGAATAATCTCCAGTAATCATAATCGGAATAATACCAGCTTTCATACAGGTTTTTACTGATTCAATAGCCTCCTTACGAGGCGGATCAATCATAGCTATTAATCCCAGAAAGGTAAGTTCCTTTTCTGCATCTTCTATTTCTTTAATTCTCTCGGGGTTTTTTATTTTTTTTATATCCACAGGTCTAAAAGCTATGGCTAAAACTCGTAAGGCTTCCTGAGCCAATTCCCTATTCTGAGATAAAACCTTATTTTTTATGGATTCTCCCATCTCTTCTTTCTTGCCATTTTTCTGATAATATTTACAATAGCTGATCACCTGATCAGGGGCCCCTTTGACAAAAATAATTTGATTTCCATCAGTTGTCTGATGAATAGTAGACATCTGTTTACGATCTGAATCAAAAGGAAATTCTTTCACTCGAGGATAATCCTCTTCCAGTTTTTTCTTATCATAACCAGCTTTAGCGGCGGTTACTACCAGAGCACCCTCGGTAGGATCACCAATAATTTCCCACTGTTCATTATCATTATTCTTTTGCAGTTCGGCATTATTGCAAAGGACTGCTCCTCTTAACAATAAGGATAAATCTGGATCTGTTTGGGGTTGAATCTCTTGCTCGGTTTGATAAAATTTCCCCACCGGCTGATAACCTTCTCCTTCTACTTCAATATTTTTTTCCGGAAGAACTAATTTTCTTACTGTCATCTGGTTCTGAGTTAAAGTCCCGGTTTTATCCGAGCAGATAACTGTCGTAGCACCTAAAGTTTCTACTGCCGGTAAACGTCGGACAATAACGTGTTTTTTTATCATTCTCTGTACTCCGAGAGCTAAAACAACTGTTACCACTGCTGGTAAGCCTTCTGGAACCGCGGCTACAGCCAGAGAAATTCCGATAAGAAACATCTCAAAAAATTCAATACCGCGTAAATAACCTAATAAAACAACAAATCCCACCACAATTAATATAATCAAGCCCATTTTTTTACCAACTTGATTTAATTTCTTTTGTAATGGAGTTTCCTCTTGTTTCTGTTCTTCTAACATCCCCGCAATCTGACCTATCTCTGTTTTCATCCCCGTAGCAACTACAATCCCTCTACCTCTTCCGGAGATAACTGCAGTTCCCATAAAAGCTAGATTATTCCGATCACCTAGATAAACATTTTCTTTATCTATTAACTCACTCTTCTTTTCAACCGGCACTGATTCACCGGTTAGGACAGCCTCCTGTATCTTAAGATTAGTAACTGTAGAGAGACGGAGGTCAGCGGGTATATGGTCACCAGATTCTAAAAGGACAATATCACCTGGTACCAATTGAGTGGTTTCGATCCTGGCCTGTCTTCCATCTCTTATTACCAAAGCATTGGGTGTGGTCATCTTCTTTAAAGCAGCCAGTGACTTCTCTGCTTTATACTCCTGGACTACTCCTAAAGTAGCATTTAAAATTAAGATTATAGCAATAACAATAGCATCACTTACTTCCCCTAAAATAAATGATACCAGAGCCGAAATCAGTAAAATAAGAACCAGAACATCTTTAAACTGCCCCAAAAACATATCCCAGGGAGTGCAGCCTTTCTTTTCCTCCAGTTGATTGAGTCCTGCTTCGTCCAATCGTTTTTTCACTTCCGGAGAGGATAATCCTATTTTTAGATCAGTTTTACTGTACTGAACAACCTCATCAATAGATTGCTGATAACATTTTTTCATTTAGTTTGTCCTCTTATTATTAAATATTTTCCCTCCTAGTTTTTTTCTTCCTAATATTAGCTGTGCTATAATCCAATCCGAGAAGCCTCCCGATCTCAGAAACTTTTAAACCAGGATAAATAGAGATAAAAATACCTCAAAATTGGTATCCAATATTTTTCCCGATGAGGAAATAATATCAGTTACTCTTGAGGGGTGAGCCATTAAGAATTTATTAGTAAGCCTGGTATTGGGGAATCCCCCATAAAGAAAAGAAGGTTCGAGAATAGGGTCTTGAATGAAGGCAGCTTCAATTCGGGTAGCAGCAATCCGGCAATCAGTTTTATTTTGGATAAAAGCATTACCCCCGATATGGTCAGCATTGGAATGAGTATTAATAATGAACTTTATCTTCCAATTTTTTTTCCTTCAATAATTTAAGAATTTGTCTGCCTGCTTCCTTATCATTCCCGCTATCAATTAGAATAGCTTTCTCGTTCTTAACATATACACCAATATTTGCGGGAGAAGGAATAAGATAGGTGTTAGATGCGATTTTTTGTAAATTTAATAAGGCCATATTTTTAAACCTCAAATCACTGAAATTTTAAAGGTCTGCGTCTTTCTAAAAATTTTTATCTAAGAAGAATGGGTAACCAAGATGTTAAACCCACCGCCTAATTTCACCTTTTTACAAATTTCCTTAACCCCTGAAAAAGGAGGTTCTTCAAGGGTTGCTCCTTTAAATAGGTCCTGGCTAAACCAGGATAGGTATTAAACAAAGTCCCATCAAAATCCCAGATTATATGTTTAATCATAAAGACATCCTTTCAAGAAATAACCAGAACCAATCAATGGGGTCTATAATTAAAAAGTAATTTATCACTATAGAATAATCTGAAAGATTAGGATAGTCAAGTAACTTTCTTTAGATGAAAATAAAATAATGTGGCAAAATGAATTCTTTTATCCCAATTCATTTGATTCGGTCCAAGATCTAATCTATAATTTAGGAAACTTCTTATTCGAATATAATCATCTACATAGACTTGGAGGGTTGGAGTATCTAACTCCTTAAGAAAAATTAGAAAAAGTTACCGAATTATTGAGCTAGTACAACCGTCCCCTTTTTTCCTTTTTTTCTTTTATATAAGAAAAATTATGGGAGTGTAGGAGTAAATGATGGGGATTCAGATATATTTTAATATTGATCGTTTATTATAGATTAATAATTAATAAGATTGGAGTAAAGGCAATTTATGAATCCCTTCTAATAGCACCCGGGTGGCGATACAGTCATCTTCATTGTATTTGAGAATCCTTTTCTTTATGTTTTCATCACCGGTTTCTACCCATCGATGATACCATTCAATAGATTCAGCACCAGATGGACTTTCATCACGCCAGTGAAATCCCAGATAGGAAGCTAAAGTTTTGATTGAATAATCATTGGTTGGCCATTCTGTCTTTTTCTTTACCACATCATGGTAGAGATCTACTGCACACTCGGGATTAAACATTTTTACTATGTCGTCTTCGGACATAACATCCGGATATTTTTCCTGCAATTTCTTCCATTGGGTTTTTTCATAGGGTGAATAATAATAAATTACACAGGGCATTGATTTTTGAATAAATTCCCAAGCTTGGCGAAAGGCAAGTTTTTCTTCCTGCTCATTTGGTTGGTCGGAGAAGAAAGCAACATATCGCTCGGTGTTAGTGTCTCGATTGCGGCGTTCCAAGAATCCATGCAGATAACAGATATCTCTTAAGGGGTCTGTTTCAATATCGAAAAATAATTCTAAATCAGCCTCAGGTAAGGTAATTTGACCTTTTAAATAAGGCTTGGAGCCACTTTTTGATAAAAGTATTGCTCTTTTTTGAAATTTTTCCAGGGTATCTCTACCCACTCTTGGGAAAATAGTCTTTCCACCTTTTTGAAATTGGTTCAGATTAGCTTGAGCTAATTCAGCGACCGAACCTAAATAGTTAATCATAACGTCTCTTTTTGAACGTCCCAATTCCGGTATCAAGGTTAAATCATTAGTTTTTCTTAAACATTTGAGACAATAGGTTCTCCAGTGGCATAATTTACATATTCCCGAGTAGGCAGGCAAAGTTTTTAAATCATGGTTGGCTATTTTACTAACTTCTTCCAGGCAGCTTTTATATTTATTCCACCAGGATTCTAGTTTTCGTGTGCTTTGAGGGGAATTTAAATCATACTCAATTTCTCGTCCATGAATATCCCAAATAAAGGGGTTTCTGCCTGCCGATATACCAAGTCTTTCTAAAATATCGGTATAGAGGGCAAGTTGGACTGTATAGTGGATCTTTGGTTTACCTTCGGATAAATCACTTTCTCCCTCTAAGCCAGATCCGCTTTTTATATCACCACTAATGTATCCATTACCATCTCTTCTTAAAAGATCGGGTTCGCCGATTAGATTTCCTGTACTTATTCGGCCGCTATATATTAATTCCACGCCATTATCAATGGCTTCTTTGGTTCGTTTTTCTTTTTCAATTCCCGAGTAGAAGCTTAAATCTAAAAATGGTATTTCTAACCCTTTTATTACTTGTTTTTCGAAATCAGTGCCTTTTTCCCATAATAATTTTACAAATGAGCTGATGGGGTCCTGTTTTAAATAATCTCCAAATAGATCCAGGGTTAAACGGTGGGGACATTTGACAAAATTATATAGCATGTTTGCGGAAAGTTTATCTGGCATAGAATTTCTCCTATGGGCACGATGCATCGTGACCCTACATGAAATATAGGGGTCAGCCTGTAAAGATTTGACCCCATTTCTTCACATTTCTTCATTTCTTCATCTTTGATATCTATTCGGAATTTTTTTTCTAAACCTTATTTAATTTCCACCAAAACATCTTTTCATTTTCTTCGTACTTTTGCATTCCAACTTTTTCCAAAACTCTATGGGATGGAAGATTGTCCTTTTCTGTTTCAGCAATAGCCTCGGTAACATGATTAAAACTAAAAGCCCAATTTATTAATTCTTTTACTGCTTCTGTCGCATAACCTTTGCATCTGTATTCATCCTGCAGTCCATAACCGATTTCAACTCTCCCTTTTTCATCAGGATAGCCTTTAAAGCACAATCCTCCTATTATTCTGTTTTCTTTTTTTAATACTATTTCCCAACTGGTAAACCAAAGATAATCTTTCTTATTTTCTAAAACCATCTTAAGAGAAGTCCTCATAGCTGTCTTCACTGGTTCTTCCAGTTCTGTATCAGTAATTTTTACTCCCAAATTCCTCTCCATCTTCCGACGGTCTTGGATTGACCATCTTAAATTCTGAGCATCAAGGGGGATTAATTTCAACTTTTCAGTTTCCAGAATAAACATTTTATTTCTCTTTTTCTCCTTTACTTTTAGCCTTTAAAGAGGAAGGTTAAAAAATAGAAAGCCATTACCAAGGACAAAGACAGTTTGATAAAGACTGCTGTAATACTTCCGATAAAAGTGACCATACCAGCTTTCAGGGCCATTGAATTTTCTTTGCCGGCGATAAGCTCTCCTATAATGGCACCGATAAATATGCCTAAAATCATTCCAAAGGGAGGAAAGAAGATTATGCCGATTACCATCCCTATTATTGCCCCCCAGATTCCGTATTTAGTAGTGCCATATAATTTTGCTCCCAGTAGAGGGAGAAAATAATCTATCAGGGAGACTATAATAGTTAAGACAGCAAACCTGACTAAAAAACTTTTACTAAAAACAGGTTCTTCTTTAGCAAGTTGGAGCAATATAAGGGCCGCATAACTAAGGGGAGGTCCGGGAATTGCAGGAAAAATACAGCCAATTATTCCTATAATAATACAAATTATTCCTAATAAAATTAAAACAAATTCCATCACAATCAATACTCTCTTTCTTTTTTATCCTTTTTCCTTTAAAAATTGTCAAGGGACGGTCCTTTGACAAACTTTTTAAACTTTTTATGACTTGACCAATTGCACAATCCCT
>JAHJOY010000214.1 GCA_018819665.1 bacterium | reverse complement strand
TCTGGGTTAATTGTTAGATACACTCAAGTTTCATCATGTGCAGGAGTTTTAGAAATTAAGTAACATTTTTGTCGTTGCCCTTAAATGAAATCACCATTTCAAAAGGAGGTAACGAATGCAAATGGATAC
This sequence comes from bacterium, assembly GCA_018819665.1. Classification (GTDB taxonomy): domain Bacteria; phylum Atribacterota; class Phoenicimicrobiia; order Phoenicimicrobiales; family Phoenicimicrobiaceae; genus Sediminicultor. Next base: position 4,462 of record JAHJOY010000214.1, on the reverse strand, counting down.
AAAAAAATTAAAGAGAAGTGAATTGTATTCTGAGGAGCTGGGTATTTATTTAAAAGAAAATAATGATAAAGAAATTTTTAAATGGTTTCTGGCCAGTATTCTCTTTGGGGCAAGAATATCAGAAACAATTGCCAAAAATACTTACAAAACCTTTGAAAAATATAATCTTTTACAACCAAGAAAGATATTAAAAGCGGGCTGGGATTTTTTGGTAAACCCGATTATGAGAGAGGGTGGTTATGTACGTTATGATGGAAAAACCTCTACCCAAATTTTGAGAAATTGTGAGACCTTCCTCCAAAAATATAGAGGAAGTTTAAAAGAATTGCATAAAGAAGCCCAAAACAGTAAAGATTTAGAAGATAAATTAACTAATTTTTATGGTATCGGTCCTATAACTACCAATATCTTCCTTAGAGAATTGAGGCCTTTTTGGGAAAAGGCCAATCCAGAACCATTACCAATTGTAAAGAAGATTGCCCAAAAATATGAGATAAACTTAGACAAATACAATAGAAAAAGTTTGACATTTGTTAGAATTGAGGCAGGAATAATAAGATTGAGAAATAAAATATAAAATTTCCCATCCTACCACTTCTAAAGAGATAACAAATACAGAAAGTATGACACAGAATCTAATATATCTTGTAATGCTTAATGCTTTATATTATCATAAGTATATGAAAATAATAATTGGCAGTGAATCTTTTACTCCGAACATCTCCGGAGTTGCGATTAGCACCGAGCTCTTAGCCGAAAATTTATCCAAAATAGGTCATGAAATATATGTTTTTTCGCCAGGTGAAACCTACAAAACCGATTGGGAAAAATATAAAAATTTTCAAATATTAAGACTCAAATCCATACCAAACCCTCTTCGCAAAGGTTTTAGGGTAGCTGCTTTGTCAAAAAAAGATATTGCTAAAGCAGTTGAGAGAATTAAACCAGATGTAATTCATCTTCAAGATCCGACTTCAATTTGCTCGGGATTAAAAGCAATTGCCAAAAGAAAAAAAATTCCTTTGGTTATTACCAATCATTTCAGATTAGATTATGTAATTTCTTACTTAAGATTTTTAAAACCGATTCATCCAATAATTAATAAAATTTTGACTGCATATTTAGTTAAATTTTATAACTCTTGCGACGAGGTGATTTGTCCGACCGAGACAGTAAAGCAAGAGCTTTCTAAATGGAGCATAAAAACACCAATAACTGCAATATCTAATGGCGTGGATTTGGCGCGTTTTTTTTCTTACTCTTCACCAGTTTCCATTAGATTAAAATTTCAATTGCCTATGAATCCGATCGTGCTTTATCTGGGTAGAATTGATAAAGATAAAAGTATTGAAGTGCTGATGAAGGCGATGCCAAAAGTAATTAAAGAAACAAATGCTCATTTTGTTATTGTCGGATCAGGGGACGAATTGCCAAAAATAAAAAAAATGGCTGAAGAAATGGGTATGGAGCAGGTAATTCATTTTTTAGGTAGAGTTGATCACAATTCAAGTGATCTTGAAGAAATTTATCAAATTTCAACAGTCTTTGCGATTCCCTCTGCTATTGAGACACAGAGCATCGTTACCCTTGAAGCAATGGCCGCCGGTCTTCCGGTAGTTGCTGCGAATGCAGGAGCTTTACCTGAATTAGTAAAAAATGGCGAAAACGGTTATTTATTCAAACCCGGAGATTCCGATTTAATGGCGAAAGATATTATTACAATATTGAGTGATGAAAAATTAATTGAAAAAATGAAAAAGAGATCGCTTGAAATCATTTCAGATCATCAAATTTCGAAAAGTTTTGAAAAGGTCCAAAAGGTTTATGAAAAAGTTATTAAGGAAAATCAAAAATAGCCGTAAAATCCAAGCTTTTATTTTAACCATCGTTTTGATTATTTGTGCTGGAATTTTTTGGTATATTAAAACAAGTCCGGTTATGCCGCAATTGACGATATATTTTTTAAATGATGTAAAACTGCCGGGAAAGGGCCAAAAAGTTTTGGTTTTTTCACCTCACCCTGATGACGAAACCATTGCCTGCGGCGGTTATATTATCGAATCAGTACAAAGAGGAGCTGAGGTTAAAATTGTTTTAGTTACCGATGGTAATAAACGTAGTTTAAAAGATTTACGATACTCGGAATTTGAAACCGCCACCAGTATTTTGGGGGTACCGGTTAATAATTTAATTTTCTTAAATTATCCAGACGGTAAGCTTGTGCAACAAAGTCAGACCGAACTAGAAAAAGTTTTCCAAAATCAAATAGACATTCACAATCCAGATATTATCCTCTACCCTCATCCTAGTGATACTCATAAAGATCATATTACCATTAGCAAAATTGTAGAGAAAATATTAGAACAATCACCAAATAAAAAAATTGCTTATAAATACTTAGTTCATCACCCTCTGTATCCTCATCCCAAAAAATATGCTCCTGACTTATACACACTAATGCCAATTCGTCTAATTAGTTTTGATGGAGGATGGGAAAGATTGATGTTGTCGGAAGAAACAAAAAACTTGAAGCAAAAAGCACTTAAATCTTATAAAAGTCAATTAAAAAATCTCTTACTAAAAAAATTACTAGAGTCATCTATTCGGGAAAATGAATTATTTGCTGTAGAAAGTTTACCATGATTAACCATAACCACCACCCGGGGAAACAGAAAAGAATACGATACGGTCTTCCAGTGTTTATGCGGGTTTCAATGTAGCGACAATAGGATTAATCAATATGGAAGTAACGAGTATAAAAATTCGTAACTATCAGATAAAAGATAGAGATGCTATTCGAAAAACCAGTCTTGAGAGCATATTATTAGGAGAATACAGGACTTCTATCTTTGATGATGAAATACTGGCCGACCTATTGACCATATATTTTACTGATTATGAACCTTTATCCTGCTTTGTTGCAGTAAAAGAAAATCAGGTGATTGGTTATATCATGGGAACCCAGGATGTTCGAAAGATGCGTAGATTAATTAAATATAAGATTTTTCCAAGATTAATATATAAAGCTTTATATCGTCGTCAGTTTTTACGCAGAAATAATCTAATATTGATAAAAAATATTATATCCAGTTATTTAAAAGGAGAGTTTATTACACCTGATTTTTCCAAAGAATATCCTGCAACTTTACACATCAACATTAGAGCGGAATATAGAAGACAAAATCTTGGTTCTTTGCTGGTCGATTATTTTCTTGATTTTCTAAAGAGGAAAAATATCCGGGGAATTCATTTTGGGGTAATGTCAGAAAGTGCAAAAGATTTTTTTATAAAGTTAAATTTTAACTTATTGTTTACCGGGGAATACTCTTTTTTAAGATATTTATTAGGGGAAAATATTCCTCATTATATCATGGGTAAGCAAATCTAGCCAAAACGAACAGGGGACACACATCCCATTTTCTTAGATAATTAATATTTTACTTTTAAATTAGATAAATAGGGAAGGTGTGCCAAGTTAATAATTCGGTAACTTTTGGCGGAAAACCTATAGGATCTGAGGAGCTCCTAACCGGATGGTTGAGGCTTTAGATATTATTATAGATAGACATCCTAAAGAAAGAACTCGTAAAAGGGGAATATAAACCATAGAAAAAATAGGATGCGTCCCTATTTTCCATCGAAAATGTTATTCGGATAGGATATTAAGTTGAAATATCGACTAATAATGTATATAATATAGGATGATAACCTATATTATATACATAGAAGGTAGATATTATGGAAAATGAAAAAACTTTAGGAAAAATTAGTGCTAAACTTATTAGAAAATTATATGATGAAAATAGACCTATTTTTGAAATTAATCATGCCCAAAGAATTTTAGGAAAAAATTATAATGCTATTGCAGATTTATTAAGCGAGTTAGTTAAGCGAAAAATAATTGTTCGTCTAAAGGCAGGTAAATATTTAATTATTCCTCAAGAAATGGGGAGTGGAGAGAATTATTTAGGTAATTGGTATATAGCCGGTAAAGAAATTATTAATTCTCATAAATATTATATTGCTTTTTATAGTGCTATGAATTACTGGGGAATGTTAACACAACCTTTGATTAAAATTTTTATTGCCACACCTAAAAGACAAATTATACCTCACGAAATGATAGGAAAAATGATTTTTGTTTCTGTGAAAGAAAAGTCTATTTGGGGAATTAAAGAAGAATGGATAAACAGTAAAGAAAAAATAAGAATTTCAAATATTGAAAAAACTATTATTGATTGCTTAACATATCCTCAATATTGTGGAGGAATTACGGAAATAGCCAAAGGAATTTGGATAGTTAAAGATAAGATTAATTATAAAATATTGATAAATTATGTTAATAGACACAATAAAAATGTTGTTGCAAAAAGATTAGGGTATTTACTAGAAATATTAAATATTGGAGACTCAAACACTATATTAGAATTAAAAAAATATGTAAAAGACCGCTATGATTTAT
>JAHJOY010000213.1 GCA_018819665.1 bacterium | reverse complement strand
TAACCAGCTAACCAATTAACAATTATACCCCTTACCCACTTTCTCTTCTTTACTATATACGATATACGATATACGATATACGATATACTATTCCGCCATATCCTTCCCCAGTATTATAACTAAATCTAAATTAGTTTGGTCTTGGTATTCTTTAACAATCTCAAAATCTTTAAACAATTCTTTAAATTGATTATCTAAATTTACCTCTTTTGAATAAACTATAATTTTAGTTTGCTCGTAATTAAAATTATCGGCATTACCAACATTTACGATTTCAAATCCCTGCAATTCTAAATCTTTGGCTATTTTATGAGCAATACCTGACATCCCACTCCCATTTAAAACTTCTGCCTTTATTCCACTATTTTTACCATAGATCAGTGACTTTACCCTTTGCCGCACTTCTTCCACATTAGGTTCTAAATAGCTAACTCCTTCAATGTAAACTGGCTTGCTCTGAACGGTTTCAATCATAAACTTTTCTTGATTCACACCTCTGAACAAATTAGCTAAAGCAATAGCATCTTGTGCTTTTATATTAGTCTCTATATATCCTTTCATCCCTTCAGATATCTGCGGAATCTTAGTTATAAAATCAAAGTTCATCATTTTTTTTATTACAGCTAAGGCTAATTTTTGTTGCCTTTTTATTCGGCCTAAATCTCCCAATTTATCGTGCCTGAATCTTATGTATTGCAAAGATTTTTCCCCATCTAATATTTGCTTCCCTGGGTAAAGATTTATTTCTACTCCTCCTGCTTTATCCACATAATGCATCTCTTTTTCTACATCAATCTCTACCCCGCCTAATTCATCAATAATATAAACAAATCCGTTAAAATCTGCCACTGCATAAAAATGAATCGGTACATCTAAAAAGGAACTGACAGTTTTAGATATCAATCTTTCTCCTCCAAAGGCATAGGCATGATTTATTTTGTCCATTCCTCTTTCTGGAATTTCCACCCTGGTATCTCTGGGAATGGACAGGATAAGGACATCTTTAGTCTTAGGAGAAATGCTTAAAAAAACAATAGTATCCGCACGTCCGTGGTTTTCAATCTCGTCACAGCCCACAATTAAGATATTCACTCGATTGTAAGACATTATGTCAGAGCTGAAGGGAAATATCCCAAAATATTTTAATAAAAAAATTAGGACAACTAATAATAGGACAGAAAACATAATTAAGATTACTTTTTTTTCTTTTTTCTTTTTTAGGTTTCTTCCTTTGTTTCTTCTTATCCTTTCCCCTAAATTATTTTCATACATTAAACAAAAACCACCTTGCTTAGGATATTGTTCCTGGCTTCAATAGAAATTGGATGAATTAGTAAATTTTTACTTATCAGATAGATCAACCCTTTATCCAGAGCCATTAATACTGCTCTATCCAAATCTTTTTCTGCCATTTTTCTTACTTCTTCCACTCCGTTCATATTCCTCAAAGGTTCAATCTTATCACTCAGATAAATTATCTTATCCAAAAGGGACATTTGAGCTGCACCGGTACTGTGTGCTTTTATTGCTTTTAAAATAACAGGATCTTGAACGTTAAATTCCTTTTTTGCAATAGCTGCCCCTACCAAAGGGTGCAACAATTTAGGAATTTTTTGAATAATTTCATCAAGTTCTATATTATATTCTAAAACCATCTTTTCCAAACTCTTACAATCTAAATCTTTGGCACAATCATGTAATAATCCGGCAACTTCGGCTTTATCTGCATCATAATCATATTTTATAGCTAATTTGCGGGCAATTTTAGAAGCATTAACCGAGTGGTCTAATCTCTCTTCGCCCAACATCTCTTTTAATTTTAATTTTATTAAATCGATATCCACTCTCATCTCCTATTTCTTGTCTTAAGAGGCTCCTGGTATAAAATGTAACATTTTGTGCCAGGCACTAAATGTTACATTTTACGATATAATCCTTTTTTGTAGATATATTCTTCCACTTCTTGGGGGAGTAAATATTTTATGTTTTTCCCCTCTCTCACTCTTCTTCTGATATCAGTAGAAGATATAGATAAGGCGGGAATTTCCATAATTTTAATAATTTTTTTAAATTTCTCGTCTAATTTATTCAAATCATATCCTGGTCGGGTTGCAGCCACAAACTGACAAAGCTTAATTAATTCCTCACTTTTATACCAGGAATCTACCTCTAAAAAGGCATCGGCCCCGGTAATAAAAAATATTTTCACCCTATGGTTATATTTTTTTAAAAATTCTTTAACAGTGTCTATAGAATAAGAAAGTCCTGGCCTATTGAGTTCAACTTTGGATACCTCAAAAAATTGGTTATTACTAGTGGCCAGGACTGTCATTAAATATCTATCTTCAGGGGCAGATATATCATTTTCTCTTTTGTGGGCAGGCTGACGACAGGGTACAAATATTACTTTATCTAATTTAAATTCAACCCTTGCTTCTTCAGCTGTAAATAAATGTCCGCAATGTATGGGGTCAAATACTCCACCCATTATTCCTAAATGTTTGATGCTTGCTTTTTCCTTAAAAATTATTCTTCCTCCATCTTTTAGTCGTTAGTCGTTAGTGAATAGTCGTTAGTTTTAAATACAAGTTACAAGGTGCGAGATGCAAGTTTCAAGTTAATGTAGCAACACGGCGTGCCGTGTTGGAACAAATGGGCACGATTCATCGTGCCCCTATTCTACTAAGCTAAAAAGTGAAAGCTAAAACCGTAATTCAAAACTCAAACTTTTTTATACAAACTATTGCTTTTAATGTAGGGGTCGGATTTATCCGACCCGAGTTTTGCGGGCTTGATAAATCAAGCCCCTACACTAAATCTTTATACACTCTATGAGCTTACTGATTTTTTTATGAGCGTATGCAATACACCCCTACTACTTCCTAAACGCTATACGCTAACTAAATACTATTCAGTATCGACTAAAGACTATTATGGTTGTGGTTTTTCTTCCGGAACACTCTCTTCTACTTTTGTTTCTATTTCACTCTGTTCGGGCTCTTTCACTTTTTCGCCCTCTACTTCTCCATTGATTACTGTAAAAATGATATCCTTCTCCGGATAACTCCAGTTCTCTATCTTATCTCCATTTTTAAAGTTAACTTCTATCCGCGAAGGATAGCCAAAACCAAAATACCCTTTTCTTTCTAAAACCTGTTTATAGGGGAGAGATTTTGCTTTCTCCAGCTGAAGCCACAATTTTTCTTCTTTATCTTTCAACCCCAAAGAACGATATATTTTGGCTAATTGCACGTAAGAGCGCCAATATGGTGAAGGATGATCAAAGGATATTAGGTTAGCAACTTCCTCTATATTGATAACTTTTATATAGCTTTCCATAGCTAAAGGATTAAACTGGCGGGTACTCTTCTCTCCTAAAACTCGATAAGTTTCACCCATCCAGTAAAAAGCTTCCAATAAATTCGGTTTTATACTGGTTGCTCTTTTAAAATAAGGAATGGCACTCAATAAACTATTTACAGAAGGAGCACTCCCCTTAAAAAGATATTCTTCCGGATTTCCAATTATCTTAATTCCCTCATCCAAATAATCATTTGCCTTATCTGATTGAACCCGGGAGGTGCTCTTAAAACTGCCTATCAAATACTGAAAGGCATATTGATTTCCAGGGTTAATTCTTAAAACTTCTTTCCATTGTTCTATAGCCTGGTCGTAAGCGCCGGTCTGTTTATATACTTTCCCCAGCCAGTAATGAGCATTCTCAAAATTAGGATTCAGTTCAATAGCTTTTTTATAAGATTGTTCGGCCATCTCATATTTTTCCTGAAGGAAATATTCATACCCATTTTTATAATAGGTCTGATAATCTTGGGCATAAATTATTGCACTGCCCAAAATTAAGATTAAAAATAGGACCAATAAACTTAGCCCGGTTTTGTGAAAATATTTTTCCATTATTCTTGCACCCTCCCCGCTTTTTTCTTGTTAATATTCCTTCTTATAGACAAGCAGAACGCCTGTCCTACTAATTGGATTTATTTAGTTTTGAAACTAAGTAACCAGAAGTATCTTACGATTCTTTCAACTTTTCCACATAATTCATTCTTAAATTTGCCAGTAAATTTTCGATCCGCTTAAAATCTTCCGGGTTTAAATCATCTTTAATCTGATTATATAAAAATGCTACAGTATCTATAGTAATTTTAGCTTTTTTTAAATCTTTATTAATTTCCTTAGTCTCGGGATTCATAATGAGACCCAAATACTCCCAGGCTTTTGCGCTCAACATACTTATAAACCAAACAAAAAGAACAGGTAAATCGGGTTCTTTAAAACCTTCTTCTTGTTTTTTTTCTTCATCTTTAACTTTTTCCTTCGTCTCTTCTTTTTCTTCTTTCTGTGCCTTTTTCTCTTTTATTTCTTCATCTTTTTCTGTTTTATTATCTCTTGCTTCTTCTTCCTTTTTCATAATTACTATTTTTCTCCCCCTCATAAAAAATATTTACTCATTCAAACTAACCACACAATAGGAAGCTGCGCCTTCTCTTCTGCCAATAAAACCCATCTTCTCATTAGTTGTAGCTTTAATATTCACCTTTTCAGAGGATATTTTTAAAACTTGAGCTATATTATTTTTCATACTCATAATAAAAGGCGCAATTCGTGGTTCTTCTAATACTACGGAAACATCTATATTGTTTATGGTAAGTTTCTTTCTTTTTAATATTTCATAAATATTTTCCAATAACTTTAGACTGGAAATATCTTTATATTGTTCATCATTATCCGAGAAATGCTGGCCGATATCTCCTTCTCCTGCTGCCCCTAATAAAGCATCTATTAGGGAATGAATTAAGACATCAGCATCTGAATGTCCATCCAAACCCTTTTGGTACGGAATAACCTCTCCTCCTAAAATTAATTTTCTCCCCAAAATTAAAGGATGGACATCATATCCAAAACCTATTCGCATAATCTCTCCTCTTTAATAGTCGTTAGTGAATAGTCGTTAGTATATTGTATTGCGTATTGCGTATTGCGTATTGCGTGAAGAAAATCATAATTCAGGAGTAGAGGCACGATGAATCGTGTCTCTACAATTCAACACGGCACGCCGTGTTGCTACATTAACTGGCAAACTGGGTAACTACCTGATAACTAAATGCTATATACTGATTACTCTACTCGCTAAATGCTATACGCTAATTCTCTTAACCAGCTAACCAAGTAACCAGATAACTAGCTAACTAATTCTATACGCCCCTACTTCTTTTTTCCAAACTTGAAACCCATAACTAACAACTTGCAACCTATAACTTATTACATATTACTTATCACTTATCACTGTTTTTATACGCTATCCGCTATGTATTATTCTGACTTCTTTTCTTTTTTTCTTTACTATTCACTATTCACTAACGACTAACGACTATTTACTAACGACTAAATAGTATGTACTGCCCAGATTGATTTATATTCTGATTTTAATTTTTCGTAAATTGTTAAAGCCTGTT
>JAHJOY010000021.1 GCA_018819665.1 bacterium | reverse complement strand
ACTATGGCAAGTGCAGCGGAATTTACTAAGAAGAAGGAGAATTCATAAAATGATAGGTAATTTTCCTTATATAGCGGCAATAATATTTATCGGATTAGGAATTTACACCCTTATGTTTAAGAAGAATTTAATCAAAATTGCCATTGGTGTTGTTTTAATTCAAAATGGCGTAAATCTATTTTTGATTACTTTAGGATATATAAAAGGAGCAGTTGCTCCCATCTATACCTATGCACCTCCTGGACAAGCAATGGTCTTGCCAACTCCTCAAGCACTGACTCTTACCAGTATAGTTATAGGTGTCGCAACTACTGCCCTTATATTGTCGGTTGCCATGATGATTTATAAACACTATGGGACCTTGGATATAGACCAGGTAAGGAGGTTGAAAGGATGAATCTATCGAACCATATTCCTATATTAATAATAGCTATACCTCTATTGGCAGCTTTTTTAGTGCCGCTTATCAGTCGGATAAATAAAAAAGCTACGGGAATTCTTACCACCCTTGCTTTAAGTGTAAGTTTAATTTTAACCATTGCATTAGCGGTTAAAATACTAACAGTTGGTCCCCAAGTTTATGTCTTTGGTGCAACATCTCCTTCTTTGACTTTGCCTTCAGGGTTAAAATTCCCCATCAGGATAATGTTCCAGATAGACGCGATGGGCATATTTATGGGTTTGATTACCGCAGTTATTTCTTTCGTAGGAGCAATTTATTCTTTAACTTTTATGGAGCAGCATAGTGGACTTGATAAATATTATTCTCTATTATTACTTTTAACAGTAGGTATGTTTGGCATGGAATTTACGGGTGATATATTTAACTTCTTTGTTTTTTTAGAAATTGCCTCTATCGCTGCAGTTGCTTTAATTGCTTTTAGGGGGGTTAATTTAGGAGAGCCCGCTGAGGCTGGTTTTAAATATATGGTGGTTAGTTCGATATCTGCCCTTATGGTCTTATTTGTCGCAGGAATTTTTTACGGGCAATATGGTCTTCTTAATTTTGCAGCTTTAGCCAGTGTTATAAAATATTCTCAATTAGATATGATTGCTTTAGGACTTTTAGTACCTGTGCTGGCTATGAAGGCAGGGGCAGTGCCTATGCATATGTGGACTCCTGATGCCTACTCAGAAGCCCCCGCACCAATTAGTATGATATTGGTTGCTGCTAGCCAGGCCAGCCTGTATGCTTTGTTTAGAGTAGTTTTTTCTTTATATAATATTTCTTTAAATACCTTAACTGTAGGGTGGATAATTATTATTTTTGGTCTATTATCTATGTTTATCGGAGTTACTATGGCTATTATTCAAAAAGATATAAAAAGGCTTATGGCTTATCATGCTGTCTCTCAGACAGGCTATATGCTTCTGGGGGTAGGAGTAGGATTGGCTGTTTTGGCAAACCCGGAAGCTTTGAAGGATTATGGAATTACCGCTATGGAGGGTGGAATTTTTCATATTATGAATCATGCTATGTATAAAGGATTGTTATTTTTAACCGCCGGCGCTTTATTCTTTAGGACAGGGACTAGAGATCTTAATAAGATGGGCGGATTAGCTCATTATATGAAATATACTACCGTCTTTTTTATTATTGGAGCAGCAGCTATTGCCGGGCTTCCGCCTTTTAATGGTTTTGCCTCTAAACTTTTAATTTATGAATCTGTATACAGGTTTAATCCCTTGCTTTCTATAATAGCTATGGTAGTTAGCATCTTAACTTTGGCATCATTTGTAAAAGTATTTCATAGTGCGTTTTTAGGTCCAAAATTACCTCAATTTAAAGAAGTCAAAGAAACCCCGCGCAGCATGGTCTTTGCTATGGCCGTTTTATCCTGTATCATAATATTTTTTGGATTATTTCCGGATTTAATAGTAAAAAATTTAGTGCATCCCGCGGTAATGTCTTTAATAGAACAATTGCAATATACCGGCACAGTATTAGGAGGTATGTAGGAAATGTTAGGATTGTTAGAAACAGGTAGCGGTTTTTGGAGTGCAATAATTTGGATAGTGCTTGTATTAGTGATTGGAAGCATCGTAATTTATATCAGAAATAAAGGTGAAGATAGCTATAAAAAAAATACCGAACAGGACAAACCTTTTATTTCCGGTAATCCCGAAGAAAGTAAAGAGAGTTCCCATTTAAGTGCGAACCATATCTATTGGGGGTTTACAGAAGCGTTAAAAAGCTACTATGATCCTTTAGTAAAAATGCACACTGGCAATATAAATGATTATTCTAGCTGGATAATTGTAATAACCGTAATAATATTAATTATGGTAGGGGTGAGTGGATAAAGTGAAATTGAACAAATATTTCGAAAGATCTCTCTGGGTTTTTCATTTAAATACAGGGTCTTGTAATGGTTGTGATATTGAAATTGTAGCAAGTTTAACTCCCCGCTATGACTTAGAAAGATTTGGAATTAAATTAGTAGGTAGTCCGAAACACGCTGATGTATTATTGGTAACCGGTCCAGTGACCGGTAAAATGCTCGATAGAGTAAAACGTGTATATGAACAAACTCCTGACCCTAAAGCCGTGATAGCAGTTGGAACATGCGGAACAAGTGGAGGAGTCTTTTACAACTCCTATAATCTCTCAGGTTCTATCGACAAAGTTATACCGGTAGATGTTTATGTTCCAGGATGTCCTGCTCGGCCGGAAGCTATAATAAATGGAGTATTACAGGTCTGGATAAAGTTTGAAAAATTAAGAGAAAGCATGAAAGCTATTCCAGCAAAATAGTATCTTGTATCTCGTGAATAAGATAGGAGTCAGAAGCCAGTATCCAGAATCCAGAAGTCAGGAGAAAATAGTAATAAGTGATTAGTAAAGGGTAATAAGTAATGGGTAAGGGT
>JAHJOY010000212.1 GCA_018819665.1 bacterium | reverse complement strand
TATAGAGAATTTATTTTAAAGTATAGGAAATAATATGATAGAGTCAGTCTTTATGTACCTGATATTTTTTATTGCTGCAGGTATTAGTTCTATGATCGGTATAGGTGGCGGAGTACTGTATGTCCCTATATTATTAGCCTTTGGTTTCCCCTTTTATCAAGCTGCAGCAATCAGTCTATTTATAATAATGGCTCTGTCTCTTTCTGCTACTTTAGTATATTATCGAGTTCAATTAGTAGATTGGAAGTTAGCATTAACAATTGAACCTTTAATTGCTATTACCGCTCTTATTGGTGGATATTATTCTTCCTTTATTCCAATTAAGGAATTACAAATATTATTCATTTTGGTTCTGATTGTTTCCGGATATTTTATGATAAAACCCATTAAAGAAATTCAAGATAAATTCATTAATGAGAAAAAATGGGGTTATTGGCTAATAAAATTTGGAGAGGATGAGTACTCGGTTAATCTTTTACTCGGACTTCCGATTACTGCTCTGGCCGGTTTAATGGCTGGTTTATTAGGAATTGGAGGAGGAATAATCGAAGTGCCTTTAATGGTTTTATTGCTGGGAGTTCCTATGAAGATTGCAGTAGGGACCTCATGTTTTATGGTAGGAATAACTGCTTTATTCGGTTTTTGGGGGCACTTTTTTGCCGGACATTTTGAACCTAAAATGGCTTTAATTCTAGCTTTAGTGGTTTTTGTCGGGGCTCAAGCCGGTTCTCGGATATCTATAAAAGTAGATAAAATATTATTGAAAAAAATTTATGCTATATTTCTTTTTCTAATCTCTGCCTGGATGATGGTGAATGTGGTAAAATAATTAATAAAAAGAGGTAATAGTTGATGAGAGTTATTGGTATAACAGGATATAAGAAAAGTGGTAAAACTACTTTGACGCTGAAACTATCTGATGAATTAACGAAAAGAGGCTATAAAGTAGCAATGGTAAAACATATTAACGAAGACCTTGATCTAGCCAATTCGGATACTTCAAAATATAAAGAAGTTCTAACCCAGGTAGCAGCAATTACTCCTGAAGAGTCAGTAATATTTTTAAAGAACAAAAAGAATTTAGAAGAGATTATAAAATATTTTGAAGCTGATATTATCTTAATAGAGGGTTTTAAAAAGGAAAAAACTTTTCCCAAAATTGTTTGCTTAAGAGAGGAAAGTGAAAAAGTTGAATTATTTGATGGATTACAGCTTTGTACAGCTGGTTTTGTTTCTAAGGAACTAAACCCGAAGCTTCACGACTTTGATATTTTAAAAGATGAAGATATAAAAAAGATAGCTAATATAGTGATTGAAAAATCTTTTAAATTACCTAACTTGAATTGTGGGGAATGTGGATATAAAGATTGTTATGGTTTAGCTCAGGAGATTGTTAAGGGAAATAAAACTCTCGATGATTGTCCTTCTTTAGAACCTTCAACTTTAGTGAAAGTAAATGGGAAGATAATCTCAATGAATCCTTTTATATCTAAGTTAGTAAAAAATACTATTATTGGACTTTTATCTTCTTTGAAAGGTTTTATTAAAGGAGATATCGAGATAAAGATAAAGAAGAAATGAAAATAGTATCGAGTATCGAGTATCGAGTATCGAGTGGAGAAAAGGAGCCAGGAGTCCGATGTAGGGGCGTATTGCATACGCCCTTTTAGCTTGTATTAAAGCTAACGACTATTCACTATTCACTAACGACTATTTTCATGGAGGTAACTCTTAAATGTCAGTAGTATCGATTAAACCAAAAACTAGTAGCAAAAAGGGGACAAAAGAAGAAAAAATCTATGATGCCATAATAATTGGAGGTGGGCCTGCAGGCTTAACCGCAGGCATCTATCTTAGTCGAGCCAGAATGAGCACTCTATTAATTGAAAAAGCCCTTCCTGGTGGACAGGCAATCCTTACTGAAATTATTGAAAATTATCCTGGCTTTCCCCATGGCATTGCAGGTCCTGAATTAATGCAAAAAATAGAGGAGCAGGCTGTACGATTTGGCCTGAAAATAGAATACGGGGAAGTAGCAGAAGTTAAGATAAAAGTAGATAAAGAAGATAAGGTAAAAATAGTAAAAATTAATAACCAAGAATATAAAACTCTAACTATTATTTTGGCTTCCGGGGCAGAAGCAAGTAAATTAGAAGTCCCCGGAGAAGAAGAATTAAGGGGAAGGGGAGTTTCTTATTGTGCTACCTGTGATGCCCCCTTTTTTAAAGATCAAAAGATAGTAGTAGTTGGCGGAGGGGATACGGCAATCGAAGAAGCTTTGTACTTGACTAAATTTGCTCAAGAAGTGACCATTATTCACCGTCGTGATAGATTAAGAGCAACTAAGATATTACAGGAAAGAGTTTTTTCTAATAAAAAAATAAATTTTGCCTGGGATTCAGTAGTAACAAAAATATTAGGCAAGGAAAAAGTAGAAGGTGTTTTGATTCAAAACAAAAAAACAGGCGAAGAAAAGGTAATTTCCTGTCAGGGTGTTTTTGTTTTTGTAGGCAACATACCCAATTCAAAATTTTTAAACGAGTTAATAAAATTAGACAAAAAGGGCTATATTTTGACTGATGATAATATGATGACTTCACAAGAAGGTATCTATGCCTGTGGAGATGTTAGAAAAAAAATCTTAAGACAGGTGGTTACTGCTTGCGGAGAAGGAGCTACCGCTGCTTTTGCAGCTCAAAAATATATTGAAGAATTGAAGGGGGTTTCCTATAAATAGAAGAAAAGAGGATAAAAAATGAATTTTGGAATATCAACTATGCCATTTGAGGACTATCAGTTAAAATCGAAATTACCTTTGTTAAAAGAGGCTGGGATAAAATATATTGAAGTAAAACCTAAAGAAGGACATTTCGATTATCATGACCCCAAATATCTGGATGAAATGTCTAAAGAATTTAAAAAAAATGAGATAGAAGTAATATCAATGCATATGCCTACTAATGGTGTAGATATTTCCCTGATTGAGGAATATGATCGGATATGGTCTGTTCGGGAAGTGGAAAAAACAGCTCTTGCTTTACTGAGATTGGGAGGAGAGATTTTGGTGGTTCATCCTGGAAGTGAAATTGAAGATGAGAAAATGAGGAAAGCGCGTCGAGAAAAGAGTGAGCAAAGCTTAGAAGAAATATTAAAATTTTGTGAACATTGGGGGATTAAAATTGCTTTAGAGAATACTTTACCCGGAAAGACCGGTGACAGCATACCCGAGATTCTGGAGATAGTAAGAAATTTTAATTCAAAAAATCTGGGAATTTGCCTGGATGCCGGACATTATAACATAACTTCTTTTCTTTATAATCATAGTGGAGTTGTGGAGTGTTTGCCGGAAATAAAAGATTATTTATGTCATTTGCATATTCATGATAATTTCGGAAAGAGTGATGATCATTCTCTGCCTTATGAAGGCAATATAGATTGGAAAGGATTTGTAAAGGGC
>JAHJOY010000211.1 GCA_018819665.1 bacterium | reverse complement strand
AGAAACAGAGTGGTTAAATACGATAGAAGATCTTAAAAGAAAATATCCGTTAAAATATATTAACAACGAAGAGCTAAAACCACAATATATTATGGAAACAATTTATAAAATTACTGAAGGTAAGGCAGTAATGGTTACTGATGTAGGCCAGCATCAGATGTGGGCTGCCCAGTATTACCAATATTCTGAGCCCCGAACTTTTATCTCTTCGGGGGGATTAGGAACTATGGGATATGGTTTACCAGCAGCTATTGGAGCAAAAATTGGTTGTCCTGAAAAAAAGGTGATTTGTATTTCAGGGGATGGCAGTTTTCAAATGAACCAACAAGAAATAGCAACCGCTGTTAATAATAATTTAGCTATTACAGTGATTATTATGAATAATGGTTATTTAGGAATGGTAAGACAATGGCAGGAATTATTTTTTGATAAAAGATATGCGGAAACTACTTTAAACGGCAATCCTGATTTTGTAAAGTTAGTTGAAGCTTATGGAGGAACGGGAATAAGAGTGAATAAAAAACAGGAATTATATCCTGCTTTAGAAAAAGCCCTTTCTTTAAATAAATTTGTTTTAATTGATTGTCTTATTCCCAAAGAAGAAAATGTATTTCCTATGGTGGCTCCAGGCTCACCTATATCTAAAATGATAGGAGTTGAATAATAATGAGACATACTATAGCAGTTTTAGTAAAAGATCATCCCGGTGTCTTGGCGAGAGTGGCAAGCTTATTTACCCGTCGTGGTTTTAATATTGAGAGTCTGGCGGTTGGTCATACCGAAGAAACTGATATTTCCAGGATGACTATTGTAGTCAAAGGAGATGAACGGGTTTTGGAACAAATAACTAAACAGCTAAATAAATTAATTGATGTGATTAGAGTTAAAGATATTTCTCCTCAAAATTCAGTTGAAAGAGAGTTGGCCTTAATTAAAGTAAATACTGCTTCCTTGCCCGCTCGCTCGGAGATAATTCAAACGGTAGATATTTTTAGAGCTAATATAATTGATGTAAATAGTCAGATAGTGACTATTGAAACTACCGGTACAGAGGATAAGATTAATGCTTTGATTGAATTATTGCGTCCTTTTGGGCTAAAGGAGGTTGCTCGGACCGGCAAAATTGCCCTATCCAGAGGGAGTAAAGACATATCTACTTTGAAGGAACAAGTAGACTGTAAACTGAGAACTTATATTTGAAACTAATACTAACGACTATTCACTATTCACTAACGACTAAATAAAAAGGAGGATTTAAAAAATGGCTAAGATTTATTATGACAAGGATGTAAAAAAAGAATATTTAGAAGGAAAGACTGTGGCTGTAATTGGTTATGGAAACCAAGGTCGAGCACAAGCCCTTAATTTGCATGATAGTGGACTAAAAGTTGTTATTGGAGCGGGTCCTCGAGATAAATATCCAGATTGGGACAAAGCTGAAAAAGATGGATTAAAAGCAATGAGTATTTTTGAGGCGACTAAAGAAGCAGATGTTATTCAAATGTTAATTCCTGATGAAATACAGACGAAAGTCTATTATCAAGAAGGGATTGAGAAAAATTTACAGGAAGGCAATGTCTTAATGTTTTCTCACGGCTTTAATATCCATTTTGGTCAGATTATTCCACCTAATAATGTGGATGTAATTATGATTGCACCTAAGAGCCCGGGTCAATTAGTGCGGGAGATGTATGTTCAGGGTAAAGGTGTTCCTAATTTGATAGCTGTGTATCAGGATTATTCAGGTAAAGCTAAAGAAATTGGGTTAGCCTATTCCCAGGCAATAGGGGGAACTCGGGCAGGGACGATAGAGACCACCTTTAAAGAAGAGACCGAAACTGATCTGTTTGGTGAGCAAGTAATTCTTTGTGGAGGAGTTACCTCCTTGATTCAAGCTGCTTTTGATACTTTAATAGAAGCTGGATATCAACCAGAGATTGCCTATTTTGAATGTCTTCACGAATTAAAATTAATAGTGGATTTAATCTACAAAGGTGGAATTACTCTTATGCGAGATTGTGTTAGTAATACTGCTGAATATGGAGATTTAAAGGTGGGAAAGAGAATTATAACTGAAGAAACAAGAAAGGAAATGAAAAAAGTATTGACAGAAATACAAAACGGAGGGTTTGCCAAAGATTGGCTTATCGAAAATCAGGTGGGGAGACCTTACTTTAGAGCTATGCGCAATAAAGAAGCTAATTTTCTTATTGAAAAAGTTGGGAAAAAACTGCGAAGTATGATGCCATGGATAGAAAACTAAATTCGTATCTCGTATCTAGCATCTCGTATCTCGTGAAGAGAATAGAAGTTCAGAAAGTGTAAGTGTTTGATTTATCGATTTCGAATAATAGCAGTGCGGATGAATCCGCTTTCTACATAATTGGTCAATTGGCAAATTGGCAAATTGGTGAATTAATAAATGAGGTGAAAAATTTGCAAAATAGGGTAGCATTTCAGGGAGAAAGGGGAGCCTTTAGTGAGATTGCGGCTATTAAATATTTTGGTTCCTTTATACAACCTATACTTTGTAAAACTTTTGGGGAAGTATTCCAAAGGATAAATAACAAAGAAGCCGAATACGGCATTTTACCTATAGAAAATTCTCAGACCGGCGGGATAAATGAGGTCCATGACCTTTTATTACACCAAGAATTATTTGCGGTGGGAGAAGTAAAGTTAAAGGTTGAGCATTGTTTGATAACCAAGGAAGAGATTGATTTTAAATTGATTGAAAAGGTATATTCCCATCCTCAGGCACTGGCTCAATGCGAAGGTTTTCTATCAAAAAAATTACCCAATTGTCAGATAATTCCAGTGTATGATACGGCAGGGAGCGTTAAGATAATTAAAGAGGTAAAAGAAAATAATGTTGCAGCCATTGCGAGTAATTGGGCAGCAGAACTTTATGGTTTAAAAATTCTGGGTTCGGGGATTCAAGATAATAGATATAATTATACTCGTTTTTTGGTTTTATCAGAGGAAATATCTTCGGATCCTAAAAATAATAAAACTTCTATTATTTTTGCAGTAGTGAGTAAGCCTGGAGCGCTTTATCGCTGTCTTAAGGAATTTGCTTTAAGAGATATCAATTTAAACAGATTAGAATCACGACCTGGCAAAAGGGAACCGTGGGAGTATATTTTTTATACTGATTTTGAAAAAGGGTTACACGAGAAAGAAACTCAAGAAGCATTAAAATCTTTAGAGGAATGTACTACTTTTATTAAAATAATCGGGAGTTATTATTCTGAGTAAAGGTTTCAAGGTAAAAATCTTAAAGGAAAATAGGAGGAGAATAAGATGATAGATAATATAGTAATTTTCGATACTACGCTTCGAGATGGAGAACAATGCCCAGGTGCATCACTTAATACTAATGAAAAATTGGAGGTAGCCAGGCAATTAGAGAATCTTAATGTAGATGTAATTGAAGCAGGCTTTCCTATTGCTTCGCCAGGGGATTTTGAAGGGGTGAAGCTGGTAGCTCAAACCATTAAAGGTTGTACCATTGCTGGTTTAGCTCGAACAGTAAAGAAGGATATTGAACGAGCCTGGGAGGCAATTAAGTATTCCGAAAGACCACGAATCCATACTTTTATTGCCACTTCTCCTATTCACATGAAGTATAAACTACAGCTTTCATCTGCACAAGTTTTAGAAGGGGCAGTCGAGGCAGTAAGATATGCTCGTAAGCTTTGTCCGGAAGTAGAATTTTCTGCAGAAGATGCCAGTAGGAGTGAAAAAGAATTTTTATACAGAATTTTTGAAGAAGTAATCAAAGCTGGTGCTACTATAATAAATGTGCCTGATACAGTAGGATACGCACAACCAGAGGAATTTGGCAGATTAATAAAAGATATTAAAGAAAATGTTTCTAATATTGAAAAGGCAATCATTAGTGTTCATTGTCATAATGACCTGGGATTAGCAGTGGCTAATTCTTTAGAAGCAATAAAAAATGGGGCTACTCAAATAGAGTGTACTATAAATGGAATTGGTGAAAGGGCGGGAAATGCTTCTCTAGAAGAGATTGTTATGGCTCTTCAAACCAGGAAGGATATTTATCACAAAGTTACCCGGATT
>JAHJOY010000020.1 GCA_018819665.1 bacterium | reverse complement strand
TTATATTATCAACGATTCTCCTAATCTGTTTACCGCTTGCCGTAGGGATGGCAATAATAACTGTGCTGACCTGCTCTTTTTCTAAAATATCATTTATCCTTTCAACGTTCCCCAATACCTTTACATTGTGAATTCTCTTTCCGAC
The DNA here is from genome assembly GCA_018819665.1 of bacterium. Lineage (GTDB taxonomy): Bacteria > Atribacterota > Phoenicimicrobiia > Phoenicimicrobiales > Phoenicimicrobiaceae > Sediminicultor. The sequence continues at coordinate 2,696 of JAHJOY010000020.1, read as the reverse complement.
CTTCTCTTTATCATCATCCACAAAACCCACTAACTTACCCAAATCCGGTCGCCTGATTATTTCCCGGGAAATAACTTCTCCCGCATCTCCTGCGCCCACAATTAATATTCGTTCTTGCCCTCTGTTTAAAGCACCCTTCCTCTCACAATATACCCTCCAGATTAATCTGCTTCCTCCCACCAGGGCCAGACTGAAAAACCAGGTGAGAGCAACGACGGTTCGTGGAAAAGCAATACCTTTCACCCAATTCAAGCACAAAATCGTAACAAATATTCCACCGGTAACAACTTCCGCAATCAGAAAAAGATCGCCGATACTTAAATATCTCCAAATCCTCTTATATAATCTAAAAACTACAGCAAATAAAAGAAAGAATCCGCTAAGATAGACAATTGATTCCCAATAAACATAGAAATAGATTTCCCAACCCTTTCCAAATCTTAATATCAGAGAAAGAATTAAAGAAACATTTATAAAAACTATATCTAAAATAATCCAGGAAAACCTTCTAATAATATTCTTCATAGATTCCCTTCCTCACTTCAGCGATAGTATTTTTACGTCCTTTCTGTCATTCCTGCGAAAGCAGGAATCCATGGCTCTATCATTACGAACCCTGTTTTATCGGGGCGTGGCAATCTCGCCCCTCATGAGATTGCTTCCTCGCTTTAACTTTACTTTACTAATAATATCTCTCAACTTCTCTACTAGTAATTATTTATTCTTTATATTATATTCTACAACACTTTCAAAAACCCTCTTTTTTTCTAAAAATAAATTGCCAAGGGTGAGTGGGATTTGTAAACAATAAAAGGGGACAGACTACTTTTTGTTATAAAAAAGTTGCCTGTCCCTTTTTTATCACTTTTCTAAAATATCATGTGTTCCAATTCGAAGGAAAAGATACCCTTTAGAAGTTATTTGGAATAAAAATCGGTAATTTTTGTTAATGCTTCCCTCCAAAATATTCTGATATTTTTTAACTTTTTTCACCCTTAAGGAGGGATGGGATAAATTTTCAATTAAAAGCTTCATTTTCTCATCAGTTTTTTTCTGCATAGTATCCGAAAGTTTTTTATAGTCTTTCTTAAAATGAGCAGTATAAATTAATTGCATCTATCTATTTATGAAGATCATTAATTAAATGTGTTACATCATTATGTATCTTGACCTTGCCTTTCTTGACATCATCTATAGCCTCTTTTAGCATCTCTTCACCTTTTGCCGACAAATTTACCGAGACTTTATCCACCAATATTTTAGGAATAATAACTATTTTATCATCTTCTTTAACAATTTCTAAATAATCACCCTTTTTAATTCCCAATTCTTTACGAATTCTACTGGGAATGGTAATTTGCGCTTTTTCTCTAACTTGAATTAAAGACATTAGTCTAATCTCCTCCAATCATAAATAACCCTATAGTAAGAATTTCTTACTTTCCTTCTTAATATAATATAGCAAATATTAATATAAGTGTCAAATTTCCCCCTCACTAAAGTTATACACTAACAAAACATCTTCATATCTTGTATTTATACTAACGACTATTCACTAACGACTATTTTAGTCCCCTTTTTCTTTTTTTTACTATTCTGGTTTTTCGGAAATCTTGGTTAATAATTTCAGGATAAGCGATTTATTTTTAACAAACATATTAATTGCCTGCCAACGAAAGTTCAGGTATCGATAAGCCAATCTATTTCTTTGCATAGCTATCTTAGCCAACGTTTCTTGTTCTTCTTCAGAAAATCCCAATCTCTGAGCACATTCACTCAAAACCTGAGCATAGCTCTCTGCCGAGATACCTTCTTGAGTAAGAATAGTACCACATATTTCAATCAAGGCAGTAAAGATATTTTCTACGGTTCGGTCCATCAATTTTTGGAGCTTACGGTCATTTTTGTAATCTTTCCAGCTTTTAAAAATATAATCTTGTTCAAATTCTTTTATCTCAGTAGCTATAAATTGTAAAGAATCGGTAATTCTTCCTTTAGCATAATTAAATTCAGGCATGGATAATCTCCTTTATAATATCTTGAGCCACTTTCCTCTGCCAGGTAACACCAAAAATCTGAAAATCCTCCATCTGATAGATTGATTCTAATTTTAATTGCCAGAATTTATCTTTATCCTTAATATACAAAGGTATTCCTAAAATTATAGCATTGTAATAAAGCATAGGATGAGGGAAATCTTCATAGATAGGAATAATGTTTACTTCTTGGCCTAAATCTTTACTTAATTCATAAGAAATTTGAGTAATTAAATCAAATAGGGATTCTTCGGTTTTGCTCTGAGGGGAGAAAAGTATGGCTAAATCAATATCAGAATCATAACGAGGGTACCCTATAGCCCAAGAACCATATAGGAAAGCCATTTCAACATGATATCCGGATGCTTTTTGTTTAAAATAATCTTTTAATTTTAAAATAATCTTTTCTTTTTGTATTTTAAGGGATTTTTCCATTTTTTTATTAGACCCCAAAAGCAATATAGACCTAAATAATAAATATTTCTTTTTTAACTAATTCCCATTTTAACAAAAAAATAAAGGAGAGTAAATTAATACATTTACAAATTTACATTATCCTTAGAAGATATGAGCCAAAAGGTGCCTGTGTAGATTCAAGTTGCTAATGCAACAGTTTTACGAAAACCTCATGCGGCGTTAAAAAACCTAAAGTTTTCCGCG
>JAHJOY010000210.1 GCA_018819665.1 bacterium | reverse complement strand
TGGATAAAAAAATCAAGATTAATTATATCTTATCAATTCTCGGAATCAAAAGAAGAAGATTCTTCAACTTCGCCACTCTTTTTAATTCTAATCTATTTAATATTAATATTTGTTTTAAAGTTTTAAAGTTCCCGACTCCCTGGTTTAACTACGGGAATTCCTTTTTTACATAAAGGGCATTCCTCAGGTAGATAAGTCTTTATGTCTACGGTCAGGAGCTTTTCAGTCTTTATTCCAAAATCTACCTTCCCTCCGCTTCGATCAATTAACACTCCCACTCCTACAACTTTTCCCTCTCTTGATTTTACAATATCCATAACTTCTCTTACTGAACTTCCGGTGGTAGTGACATCTTCTACTACCAACACTTTTTCTCCCTGGATTATCTCAAAACTACGCCGTAGGGTCATCTTGCCATTTTCTCTTTCAGTAAAGATTGCTCTCACCCAGGGCCCTAATACTCGCGCCATCACATGAGCCATAATAATACCCCCGATTGCCGGTCCGACAATTACATCAATATCATCTCCCCTAAACTTCTTCCCCAGTTCACTGCATAAATTATGCATAAAATCAGGATGCTGCATGACCTGAGCACATTGGATATAGGTATCACTGTGAACTCCTGAGGTTAATTTAAAATGCCCTTTCTGGATAGCTCCTGCCTGTTCAAATTTTTTCATTACCTCTTCTGTTTTAATAATCATCTTTTAATTTCCCTCCATTTCTCTTAATATTTGTTTTGCGGCCTCTACCGGATTAGCGGCATTTCTTATCGGTCTTCCTATTACCAAAAAATCAGCCCCTAATTTTATGGCTTCCCGGGGAGTCATTACTCTTTTCTGGTCATCGGAAGATTTGCCCGTAGGGCGTATCCCGGGAGTTAAAATTACAAAATCTTCTCCACAGGCCTTTCTTATCTCCTTAATCTCCCAGGAAGAAGCTACCACTCCATCAAGACCGGCAGCTTTAGCTAATTTAGCCAGATGAACTACTTGTTCTTCTAATCTTTTTTTTATGCCTATCTCTTTTTCTAAAATTTCCTGATTGATACTGGTAAGTAAAGTTACTCCTAAAATTATAGGTTTTCTAATACCTAGTTCTTGACTGGTTTTTGCAGTGGCTTCAGCCGCTGCTTTCATCATTTCATATCCCCCGGAAGTGTGGACATTAAAAATAGATACTCCCAATTTAGTGGCTACCTCTGCTGCCCGAGCAACGGTATTGGGTATATCGTGAAATTTTAAATCTAAAAAAACTTTACCCCCCTTTTTGTTTACCATATCAACTACCTTAGCCCCCTCAGCAGTAAATAGTTGGCTTCCGATTTTAAAGACCCCCACATAATCACTTAATTCACCCACCAATTCCTCTGCTTTTTTAAAATCGTCTACATCCAGAGCCAGGACCAATCTTTCTCTCGCCGTTAAATCCATTTTCTCTCCCCCTGTTTTTATTATATTTTCATACTTCCTACTAATTCACTTACATCTTTAATATTATTTTCTGTTAGATATTTTTCTATTCCTTCTATAATTTCAATAGTTACCCTGGTATTTACAAAATTCGCCGTTCCTACCTCTATTACCCGGGCTCCGGCAATGATAAATTCCAGGGCATCCTCAACTTTTATTATCCCCCCTATCCCGATTACCGGGATGTTTACCGTCTGAAATACCTGCCAGACTAACCAGAGGGCTACCGGCTTTACCGCCGGACCGGACAGGCCGCCACTGATATTAGCTAATTTAGGTTTGCGAGAATCAATATCTATTGCCATTCCTACTAAAGTATTTATTAGAGATAAAGCATCTGCTCCTGCTTCTTCAGCAGCTTGTGCAATTGTTTTAATATCTGTAACATTAGGCGTTAATTTTGCAATAAGAGGAAGAGAGGTAGCTTTTCGAATACTATTTATTATTTTATAAGTTGCTTTAGCATCTGTTCCCCAGACCATACCTCCTTTTTTAACATTGGGACAAGAAATGTTGACCTCCAGACCGGCAACTCCCATCTCCTTGGAAACTTCTCCCAGCCTTCTGGCTAATTCTATGTATTCTTCTATAGTATCCCCGGAAATATTTATAATCACCGGAGTATTGAATTTTTGTAAATAAGGTAATTTTTCTTTAATTAACATTTCGACTCCTACATTCTGTAAGCCGATAGAATTAAGCATCCCCGAAGGGGTCTCTATAACCCGGGGAGGTGGATTCCCCATCTTTGGTTTTAGAGTAATTCCCTTTAATACCATCGCTCCCAACTTATCTAAATCAATGAATGGAGAAAACTCTTCACCATAACCAAAAGTCCCTGAGGCAGTCATCACCGGATTTTTTAACTTTATTCCAGCTATTTCCACTTCTAAATTAGGTTTATCAATCATCCCAGACCACCTCACTTCCTCCGAAGACGGGTCCATCTACACAGACTCTCTTATATTCATATTTAACTTTGTATCCTCTTTTATCCTTAGTTTTTATCTTGCAGACACACCCCAAACAGGCACCTATCCCACAAGCCATTCGTTCTTCCATAGATACCTGGAAATTAATATTTGCCTGCAAAGCAATTTCACTAATCTTTTTTAACATAGGTTTTGGCCCAC
>JAHJOY010000209.1 GCA_018819665.1 bacterium | reverse complement strand
TAAATAAATATATATCATATTTTTTATATCTTATAATTGCAATATTTTTCCCTACGTCTTCATCACTTAATACTAACCATCAAGAACCAACGATGAATTGAAATCCGAAATAGACAGGCGGGCCTGTCCTCGTGAAAACGGGGAACGCCTGTCCTACAGGGTGGATGGTTTTACGTTTTTTATCTCTCGCATTTTGGAATTTTGTATTTTCTTACCTAAATACTAACGACCGACGACTTACGACTAATTTATTGAAACTGCCCTTTTAATATGTTAAAATTAGTAAAAATTAATTACAGTTAAAGTTTAAATAATTTTATATTTAAGGAGAAATAAATTATGTCTGGACATTCAAAGTGGAGTACTATTAAAAGAAAAAAAGGTAAAGTGGATGCACAGAGAGGAAAAATATTTACCAGGATAATTCGAGTGATAACTGTTGCTGCTCGTTCAGGAGGAGGAGATCCTGAGACTAATGTAAAATTAAAAGTTGCAATTCAATTGGCAAAAGAGAACAATATGCCTAACGAAAATATTGAAAAAGCTATTAAACGAGGAACCGGTGAAGCCGATGGAGTTTCTTATGAAGAAATAATTTATGAAGGTTATGGACCAGGAGGGGTTGCAGTTTTAATAGAAGCTTTAACTGACAATAAGAACAGAACAACTCCGGAGGTTAGAAAGATTTTTTCCAAAAATGCGGGCAACTTAGGTGAAAATGGTTGTGTTGCCTGGATGTTTGACAAAAGAGGATATTTTATCTTCGAGAAAGCTAAAGTTAATGAAGATACTATTGTAGATTTAGCACTTGAAGCAGAAGCCGAAGACGTAAAAAGCGATAATGAAAATATTGAAGTTGTCACTCTACCTGAAAATTATAAGAAATTTAGCAATTTAATAAAGGAACAAAATCTTGAGTGTTTACTTAGTGAAGTTACTTTAATTCCAAAAACTACTGTAGATTTGGAAGGTAAGAAAGCAACGCAAATGCTAAATTTAATAGAACAGTTAGAAGAGCAAGATGATGTGCAGAAAGTTTATGCTAATTTTAATATTGCTGATGAAATTATGGAAGAAATATCAGCCAATAAGGATAAGTCGTGATTATTTTAGGTATCGATCCTGGACTTAATAATACCGGTTATGGTTTAATCAGGTATGAGAAAAAGAAAATTGAATTAGTTGATTACGGATGTATATTAACTTACAAGAAAGATACCTTTGGTCTTAGAATAAAAACAATATATTATAAGATAAAAGAACTTATAGAAAAACATAATCCTCATGAAGTTGTTATTGAGGAAATATTTTTTAATAAGAATGTTCGAAGTGCACTTACAGTCAGCAAGGTTCATGGTATGGTAGCTATAACCGTTGCTTTAATGGGACTGGAACTTTACGAATACACCCCATTACAGATTAAACAAGCTACTGTGGGAAATGGGAGAGCGGAAAAACATCAAGTTCAATCGATGGTTAAAGTCCTGCTCAATTTATCTGAAATTCCTCAGCCAGACCATGCTGCAGATGCTTTAGCAGTGGCAATTTGCCATATACATACAAAATATTAATAGCTTAGAGCGTATAGCGTTTAGCGTAGAGGATTCAGTGATGAGTAATATGTAATGAGTAATGAGTTATAGGTTGCAAGTTGCAAGTTACGAGTTTAGAAAAAGAGGGAAGGGTTCGATAAATCGAGCCCATTAGAAAAAAATTAATAAAATAATTTAGGGCTGATGAATTCGTTCCTTACACGGAAAACAATATATTATCCGAAAAGTTTTGAGTTTTGAATTATAGTTTTTAATTTTTCGCTTTGCGCTTTTAGCTATATGCCAATCACTTGCTAAATTGATTGAGCTGTCTATGAATGGAATAGATTTTTATCTTAGAATTATTCTAGGAGGCAAGGATTTGATATCTTTTTTAGAAGGAAGAGTTGATACAGTTGGCGTAAATTATCTTGTATTAAATACAAACGGTATAGGGTATCAAATTAATATCCCTATTTATAATAATCTTTCCTTGAAAACCGGTGATAAAACTAAAATTTATACTTATTTATATTTAAGAGAAGACAGAATAATGTTTTATGGGTTTTTAACTAAAGAAGAAGAAAATTTCTTTGAATTGCTGATTAGTACACCGGGAGTTGGCCCAAAAGTAGGCTTAAATATCTTATCTAAGATGACTCCTGGTGATTTTAGCAAAGCAATTCTCCAAGAAGACTTAGATTCAATTACGGCGATAGCAGGTATCGGGAATAAGTTAGCTAAAAAGATTGTATTAGAATTAAAAGAAAAAATAAGCAAGACCACTTTCTTAGGGGTAGGTCTGGGAAAAACTTTTAAATCTGAGATTATAAATGATGCCATAGATGCTCTTAAAGTGTTAGGGTATACTTACAAAAAAGCAAAGTCTGCTGTGGAAAAAACCCAAGAGAAATTTAAAGGGGAATTAACAGTGGAAGAGTTAGTTCGAGAATCTCTGAAGATTATACGATAATTATTAATTTTAACTTACTAACAGTTTTTAATAATTGTAGTTGCTGGTTTTAAAAATGTTTTGTTTTAATATTTAATGGAGCAAAAGATGGAATTTAAAGAAAAAGCTATTGATTTAGGATTAAGGAAAGAAGAACCGGATTTAGATATAAACTTAAGGCCCAAATTTTTTAAAGAATTTATTGGCCAGGAAAATATTAGAAAGAATTTTAAAATCTATATCAGTGCTGCACTGGGAAGAAAAGAGCCTATTGATCATATACTTTTATATGGTCCACCCGGTTTGGGAAAAACTACCTTAGCCTATATAATATCTAATGAAATGGGAGTAAACATTAAGATGACTTCTGGACCAGTCATAGAAAGGGCAGGAGATCTGGCAGCAATAATTACGAATTTACAAGAGAATGATGTTTTGTTTATTGATGAGATTCACCGATTAAATCGAGCAGTAGAAGAAATACTATATCCCGCTATGGAAGACTTCGAATTAGATATTTTAATTGGTAAGGGTCCCAGTGCACGTTCTATACGCATAAGTTTACCTAAGTTTACTCTTATTGGGGCGACAACTCGTACCGGGTTAATTACTTCACCCTTAAGAAGTCGCTTTGGGGTTATTACCCGGGTTGGTTATTATCAGGAAAGTGAACTTGAACAGGTAGTAATAAGATCTTCTAAGATTTTAAAAGTTCAAATTTCCAAAGAAGCAGTTGAGAAGATTGCAGAAAGGTCAAGAGGAACACCTCGTATTGCTAATAGACTTTTACGGAGACTTCGTGATTATGCTCAAATAAAAGGGGAGGGAGTCATTACCGAAGAGATTGCTGATTTTGGTTTAAAAATGATGGAAATTGATAATCTTGGTTTATGTGATATAGATAAAAAATTATTACTTGTTATAATAGAAAAATTTTCAGGTGGTCCAGTAGGCCTACAGACTTTAGCTGCTTCCATAAGCGAAGATGCGGATACGATCTGTGATGTTTATGAACCCTATCTTTTACAAAAGGGATTTCTTCATCGAACTCCTAAAGGAAGAGTAGCAACAGAGATAACTTATAAATATTTTGGCAAAAAAAAGGATGTTCAGGGTAAATTGTTACAGAAAAATAGCGGATAGCATAATTAGCGTAGAGCGTACAGCGGATAGCGTATAGCATCACAGCGTTGCCGTGATGAGGAAAGAAAAAGAAAAGAAAATACAAAGGACATAATATAAAAAGTATCTCGGTTGTCATACTGCTACATGCTGTAGCACGAAAGAAATACGAACGATGAATTGAAAGAGGAGATAAATTAATTGAGAAAAATAGATAGAGGAAAGACAAAAATATTTTTTTTATTTTTGGGTATAGGTATTTTTTTACTGTTTATTATATTTACTAATAATATCTTAGGAGCAGAAAAACAGCCAATACTCCGAGTGGGTATATTCTTAAATCAAACTGAAACCAATATAGGCGGAGACGGCCCTTTTAAAATTTATAATTTAAAATCAAATAATCTTATAAGCGAAGAACATAATAAGATAGTCAAATTATCACCTCATGATAAAGGCATAGAGATTTTGGGAAAAGGTGTTTATTCCGGCCCTATTAAAATTATTCCGGTAGGAAACACTAAAATCATAGTTGTGTTTAATGGACAAAAGTATCACTATCGAGGAAATATGGAAATAAATATTGATAAAGAGTATGGAAAATTGAATGTTATCAATATCATCGGTATTGAGGAATATCTTTATGGAGTTTTGAAGAAAGAAATATCTCCTCGTTGGCCAGCAGAAGCCTTGAAGGCTCAAGCAGTTGCAGCCAGAACTTACGCGATCTTTAATATGAATAAATATATTGATAAAGGTTATAATATTTGTGCTTCTACCAACAGTCAAGCTTACGGAGGAGTGAATCACGAAGACCCCTTAACTAATAAGGCTGTTGACGAAACTCGAGGGGTGATTATGGTCTATAAGGGAGAACCGATTAATGCAGTCTATCATTCTGATAGTGGAGGATATACTGAGGATAGTGAGAATGTTTGGGGAAGTTTCTTGCCTTATTTAAGAAGTGTAAAATCAAAATTTGAAGAAAAAGTTTTTCCTCCACATCACACCTGGTCTTACTCCATAAACGAAAAGGATTTAACAGAAAAACTACAAAAACAAGGTCATAAAATAAATTCAATTGTTTCTATTGAACCAGTTAAAAAAAGTGAAACCGGCAGGATAAATGAGTTAGATTTTACTACTGACAATAATGAAGTTATTAATATGAAAGCTAATAATTTTAGAAGCTTGATAGGGGCAGATTTGATCAGGAGTACACTTTTTAATATCAAGGTAATCTGGAAAGAAATAAATATTGTAAAAGATACAGAAGATAAAAAGGAAATTGAGGACAAAGAAGAGCAAAAAGAGTCAATAAAAGAAATTTTAGAACAAAAGAAAGACTGGACCATTAAGGAATTGCTCGAATTAATGAAGAAAAATAAAGAAGAAGGGGAAGAGAAAAAAGAAGAGAAAGTGCTTAAAGTAGAAATTGTGAAATCAAATACTCCTTTAACCTTTATATTTTCTGGTTCAGGAAATGGGCATGGGGTTGGAATGTCCCAATGGGGTGCATACGGTATGACACTTCAAGGATCCAGATATCAAGATATTCTAAAATATTATTATCAGGGAGTAGATATTATAAAAAAATATTAAAAATAAACAGATGAGTGGAAAATGGAATTAGAAGAATTTGATTATTATCTTCCTTCGGGCTTTATTGCCCAAAAGCCGATTAAACCAAGACATCATAGTCGTTTGATGGTGTTGAATCGCCCCAGGAAAAAAATTCAACACAAAATTTTTAAGGATATTAAAGGTTATCTTAAAAAGGGTGACCTTTTAGTTTTAAATAATACTAAGGTTTTACCAGCAAGGCTATATGGCTTTAAAGAGAAAACCAAAGGAAAAGTAGAAATCTTACTTCTTAAATCTAAAAAGGATAGATATTGGGAAGTATTAGTAAAGCCGGGAAAGATTGTTCATTCAGGTACTAAAATAATTTTTGGACCCGAATTAGAGGGGATAGTAGAAGGTAAAAATGAAGAAAAGGGTAGTTATTTTATACAATTTAATTTTAAGGGTAATTTTAAAGAAATATTAAATAAAATAGGACAAATGCCTACTCCTCCTTACATTAAAGAGGAATTAAAGACAGGAAACGACTATCAAACAGTTTATGCTGCTCAAGATGGCTCAATTGCTGCTCCCACTGCAGGGCTTCATTTTACCAAATCTTTATTAAAAGAGCTCACCCACAAAGGAATCGAAATAGTTTATTTGACTTTACACGTAGGTCGAGGAACTTTTGAACCCATAAGAGCTTCAAAAGTGGAAGAACATAAAATGGATTCAGAGTTTTATTCTATTTCTTCTGATGTTGCCCAAAAAATAAATCAAGCTCGGAGTGAAAAAAGGCGGGTTATTTCGGTAGGAACTACCACAACTCGTACCCTGGAATCTGCTTTTGATTTTGATCAAGGTAGAATTGTAAGTGGCAGCGATTGGAGTGATATATTTATCTATCCCGGGTATAAATTCAAGGTAGTAGATGTGTTAATTACTAATTTTCATCTTCCCCGATCGACCCCTTTAATGCTTGCAGCAGCTTTTGCGGGAAAGGATTTTCTTTTTAAGGCCTATCAAGAAGCAATAAGAGAAAGATATAGATTTTACAGTTTTGGAGACGCGATGATTATTGTATAGTAGTTAGTCGTTAGTGAATAGTGAAATTAGTATCGAGTATCAAGTATCGAGTATATAGTCAAAGATAAGATGCAGGCTTGAATTGCAAGGAGAAGTAGTCATTTGTAGGGGCAGACCTTGTGTCTGCCCGTAATAGAAGAAAAAAATAAAACGTAAAAGATGCAAGATAAATTAGTTATTAGAAAAATTAGAAATGTAGAGGCGTATTGAATACGCCCTATTAGCTAAAAAACAAATTATAAGATTAAGATGGTGGAAAAATTTGTCTATTAGATTCGAAATTATTAAGGAATGTAAAAAAACCAAAGCAAGACTGGGAAAGTTATATACTTCCCATGGAATAATTGACACCCCGGTATTTATGCCGGTAGGAACCCAGGCTACAGTAAAAGCAATGACCCCTCGAGAATT
>JAHJOY010000208.1 GCA_018819665.1 bacterium | reverse complement strand
ATTGGCGGTCCTATTTTCTTAAGGTCGACTACCGATATCTCCCATGTTGCTTCTGATGTGGAAATAGGTAAAAAATTGAAATTAGAAAAAAGAGAAGCGCATTTCGAACGTAATATCGCCAAATATACTAAAGCAGGAGCAGCCTGGTGTATGGCTCAACATCAGGATGCCCTTGGCAGATTGGCCAAAGCTTCTAAAATTAGCGATTCTTATATTACTGAATCTGGAATAAAAGTAAATGAAACTCACTTTGAAGATGGCAGTAAACAGGGAGTAATTTATGCCGGAGCGGTGGAAGGAAATTTTAAAGAGGCTTTAAAAAAATATAATTTGAAACTCTCCTGGTTAAAGATAGGTATGGTCCATCCCTTGCCGGAAGAGAGGATAAAAGAATTTTTAAAAAAAGTAGATAAAGTGCTTATTTTAGAAGAATTAGACCCTCTTGTAGAAGTGGAAGTGATAAGGATTGCCTATCTTTTAAATAAAAAAGTTGAAATTTTAGGAAAATTTGATAAAACCCTTTCTCTAATCGGAAATTATTCCTTTAAAAAGATAAAAAATGCTCTGGAAGTTCTTTTAAAAACAAAACTTGAATCCGGGCAGGACTCTAAAATTTTAGAGAGAGCTAAAAAATTAGAAGTCAAACGTCCCACTTCTTTTTGTATAGGCTGCCCTCACCGGGGGACTTATTTTGCTCTGAATAAGGCGATTAAGAATTTAAAATACAAGAAAGAGGAAATTATTATTACCGGGGACATAGGGTGTACTATTTTAGGAATGAACAAACCTTTTGAGAGTTGTTGGACTGAAGTGGCTATGGGAGCGAGTATAGGATTAGCCCAGGGATTTAAATGGGCAGGAATTAAAAAACCGGTGATAGCTACTATAGGAGATTCAACTTTCTTTCATGCCGGCATTCCCCCTCTTATCAATGCAGTTTACCAGAAGGTCCCTTTAACGGTAATTATTTTAGATAATGGATGGACTGCCATGACCGGTTTTGAAGAGAACCCCGGGACTATTAATTTAAATGGAGTTACTAATACCAAGAGAGTAGATATTGTGGAGATTTGTCAAGGTTGCGGTATAGAGGATATTCAGATAATTGATCCCTATCAGAGCGAAAAAGCGATAGACGCAATAATGAAGGCAATAGAATATCCGGGGGTTTCAGTAGTAGTTTCCCGTCGGGAGTGTGCTCTTCAAACTAAAAGAAGAAAGATTAAATTCCCCCAGCGCAAAGTAAATATAGATAAATGTAATGGCTGCAGGATATGCTTGAGTTCTTTAGCCTGTCCGGCGATGGTATTTCATCCTAAAGATGCCAACAGTAAAGCTTATATGGAAATTACTTCAGCCTGTTTTGGCTGCGGGTTATGTGAATTTACTTGTCCGGTGGAGGCGATAGGGGTGATGAAAGATGGAAAATAATTTTTATTTAATTGGAGTAGGTGGACAGGGAGTAATAAGATTAGGGCAAATTATCACTGAATATGGATTAAAAAAAGGCGAGAAAGTTAAATTTTTTAAAGAAGTGGGTATGGCCCAGAGAGGTGGTCCGGTTCACTGTGAAGTTAGGATAGGTAATGTATTTGGGTCGAGGATTCCTCCTCTCTCTTCTGATATAATAGTAGTAATGGAATTATCCGAAGGATTGAAAAGTTTAGAATTTGTTAAACCCGGAGGAACAGTTATTTTAAATAGAAAAAGGATATATCCTATTGATATGATGGCCCATCCCGAAAAATACCCTAAAAATGAGGAGATAACCAGATTATTTAAAGAGGCAAGAGCAAAAGTAATCTGGATAGATGCCGGGGAAATTGCTTCAGAAGTAGGGCTTCCTATTACAGAAAATGTTGTCTTGTTGGGCACCCTCTCTTTTATCTCTTCATTTGATAAAGAGTTTGTCATTAATATTTTAAAAAAACATATCCCTCGCGAATTAGAAAAAAATATTGCTGCTTTTTGCGCAGGATATAAAACAGCAGAAGGAATGGATAAATGAAAAGTATGGAAATTTTTTTTAACCCTCATTCAGTAGCTATCTTTGCTTCGATGAAAGAAGGAAAGACCGGATATGAGATAGTGAAGAATATGGTGGAGGGAGGATTTAAGGGAAAAATATATCCGGTAAGTCAGAGTGGTGGCCAGATATTCGGAGTAAATATCAATAAAGATTTTAAGAATTTAGAAATTGATTTAGTAATTATTGCTATACCCGGTCAGTTTATCCCTCCGCTTTTAGAAGATTTGGGAAGCAGGGGAGTTAGGTCAGCAGTTATAATTTCTGCCGGTTTTTCTGAAGTAGGGAAGATTGAGGAAGAAAAAGAAATAAAGAAAATAGCTAAAAAACATCAAATGAGAATAATAGGACCTAACTGTGCGGGAATTATGAATACCGATTGTAACCTCTTTGCCAGCATCGAAGTTCGTGCCCTTCCTGGTGAAACTGCCTTTATTACCCAAAGTGGTGCTCTGGGAGGAGCAGTCTTAATGATGGCCGAAGAATTAGGCTTTGGTTTTTCCAAATTTGTAAGTTATGGGAATAGATGTGATGTAGACGAAGTAGATTTAATTAAATATCTTGAAGATGATCCCCAGACAAAAGTTATTGCTCTCTATATTGAAGGGTTAGAAGAAGGAAGAAGATTTTTAGCTCAAGCTAAAAAAACCGTTCTTAAAAAACCGATCGTTGCCATTAAGGCGGGTAAGAGTAAAGCCGGGATGAGGGCAACTTCCTCTCATACCGGTTCTCTGGCAGGAGAGGACAAGATATATGATGCTGCTTTTAAACAGGCCGGCATTTTACGGGTAGAAGGGGTAGAGGAGATGTTTGATTTATGCCGGGGCTTGATTTATTACCCGAAAATCAAAGGGAATAAGATCGGAGTGGTTACCAATTCAGGGGGGCCTGCAGTATTGGCTACAGATAAATTAGAAGAATTAGGATTAATGGTATCCGAACCTTCCGAAAGTTTAAAGAATGTATTAAAAGAAATTCTTCCTCCCCATGTCTCTTTGGGAAATCCTTTCGACCTTTTGGCTTATGGGAGTGCAGAGACCTTCACTTCAACATGTAAGGTCATAGCTCCCGAATATGATGCTATAATTACCATCTTTGTTCCTACTGCCTCTATGGATTCTACGGTAATTGCCCGGGCTTTAGGAAAGGTAAAAGAGAAAATAAAAAAACCTATATTTGCCAGTTTTATGGCCGGCAGATTAGTAAAAGAGGCGATTAGGGAATTAAAAAAATACGGAATTCCCAATTATGAAACCGGAGAAAGATGTGCCAAAGTGATTCAGAAGATATATAAAAATAGTCGCTAGTGTATTAGTCGTTAGTGAATAGTCGTTAGTCGTTAGTTTTAAATGCAAAATGCAAGTT
>JAHJOY010000207.1 GCA_018819665.1 bacterium | reverse complement strand
TCAAAGACCCTAAAACCCATAACTATCCTCCTTATCAGGGGACAGCTGAATTTAGGCAGGCAGTAGCCTCATGGTATAAAAATAGATTCGGAGTAAATTTAGATCCAGAACAGGAAGTTATGGCTCTTATCGGCTCCAAAGAAGGAATAGCCCATATCTTTCTGGCTTTTATTGACCCAGGAGATTTCAGTCTTATACCTGATCCCGGTTACCCGGTCTATAAAACAGGAACTCTATTTGCCAATGGTTTCCCTTATATTATGCCCTTGTTAGAAGAAAATGATTTTTTACCTGACTTAGAAGAAATAGATGAAGAGATTGCGCAAAGAGCTAAATTAATGTTTATCAACTACCCTAACAACCCTACTGCTGCAGTGGCCAATAAAGATTTCTTTGAAAAGGTAGTAAAATTTGCTAAAAAATATGATATTTTGATTTGCCACGATTTTGCTTATTCCGAAATGACCTTTGATAATTACAAGGCCAACAGTTTTTTAGAAGTAGACGGGGCTAAAGAGGTAGGAATTGAATTTCATTCTCTATCTAAAACTTATAATATGACCGGTTGGAGACTCGGTTTTGCAGTGGGAAACCAAGAAGCTATTTCAGCTCTCTCTGTAATAAAAACCAATATCGATTCGGGCGTCTTTAAAGCTATCCAGCAAGCCGGGATAGAAGCCTTAACTGGCCCTCAGGATAATATAGAGAAGATGAATAATATTTATACCGGTAGACGAAATGTAGTAATAAATGGATTAAATAAATTGGGGTGGAACTTAAAGCCAACTAAAGCTACTTTTTACATTTGGATTCCTTCTTTGAACAAAATGAGTTCTATGGAATTTTCTAATCTCTTACTAGAAAAAACGGGAATAATTGTAACCCCGGGAATTGGCTACGGAAAATATGGAGAAGGATATGTAAGAATTGCTTTAACTGTTGAAGAAAAAAGATTAGAAGAAGCAATAGAAAGAATAAAAAAAGCTGGTCTTAACCAGGAATAGAAGAGAAAGGTAAAACTGTATTTCCTGAAGGAAGAATATAAGCTTGAAAATCTTCGCCATATTTTTCTTTAATATATTCTGTGGCTTGAGAAATATTTTCCATAGGGATAAAAAATAATTTACGGACTTTTTCCGGAGGCAGGGAAGAGATTAAAATTACTTCCACTTCTTTTGTCAGTTTTGCTATACTATAGGCTTTGTGGCCGCCTAAAACAAATTTATTCTTCAAGCGTTTAATTATATCATCCGGAGTATTTGCCTCTTCTATCCACTTTTCAAAAGTAGGTTCTCCATAACCCTCAGTACACTCAGCAAGTAGTATAATTGTTCCTCCGGGTTTTACTGCATGGCAAGCATTTTCTAAGGCTTTTTGAGCTTGATAAACATTAATATCTTTAGGATAACCGCCCGCACTGGCAATCACAATATCTGCCTTTTTTTTAATAGGACAAAAATATATTTGTTTACACACCTCTACTCCATATTGCCATGAAGTTAATAATTCTCCCGCTACAATTTCTACTATTTGATGGTTTTCATCAGTAACTACATTGATGTTAAAATCAACTCCTACTTTTTCTGCGGCTTCCTGCATCTCTTGGTGAACAGGATTACCTTTAAGATTTCCAGCTCGAGAATCAGAAGAAACCATCCTGGCATGATTAGCTTCAATAGTCTTTCTCCCACAAATGCCGGGAAGGATAGATTTTCTTCCTCCGGAAAAACCAGCAAAATAATGAGGAACTATTACCCCGGTTGTAATTATAAAATCTATATCCGAGACAATCGGGTCAACCCAAAGCTTATTGCCGCTTTTCAATTTACCCAAATTTTTTAAATGTGGGTCATCACAGTCATGATTAATGAATTTATAAGCGGAAAAAATATTTTCCCCAAACATTTCCTTTATTTCTTCCCGAGAGTTACTGCGATGTATTCCGGTAGCCACCATAAAAATTATATTTTCTTTTATTATTCCTATTTGATGTAATTCATCTAATAAAGGAGGTAAAATTACTTTATAAGGTGTAGGCCTGGTTATATCGTTTACAATGATTAAAATCTTCTTGGCTTTTTTCTGAATAATTAAATCTCCCAAAGAAAGACTATTAATCGGATTTTTTAAAAGACTTTTTAATCTGTTCTCTGGATTTAACAGAGCTTTTTGTTTTTTTAAATTTAGTATTTTTATTATATTTTCATCTTGTATTGGTAATTGAATTTCCTCTTTACCATATTTTAATTTCATATTTTATTTCTTACTCCCAACTAACGTAAATATATTATATTAGTGCTAGATCCTCGCAACTCCACTTTAATTCTAGCTCTTGCAGCTTTTGCTTCATCGGGCATAATCTCGGGGTATGATCTATCTATTATCATAAATTATATTACTACATTTATTTTAAAAATTCCTCTTTTTTGGAAATTTTTTATATCTTTGGTAGGCTTGCGTAATTAATCATTATTTTTCTTCTAATATTTTCTTAGCTTTCTGGATAGATTCTTTGACTCTTTTCAAAGAAGTTCCGCCGTAAGAATCCTTGGCTTCAACAGCAGATTGGGGTTTTAAAATTTCTAAAATCTCTTCTTTAAAATCCTTATGAGATGATTTTAATTCCGATATAGCTAAGTCCTCTAAAGGTTTCTTGTTTTCCAAACAATAGAGGACAATTTTACCTATCAATTTGTGAGCTTCTCTAAAAGATAAACCCTTTTTCACTAAATAATCTGCTAATTCGGTAGCGGTAGAAAAATCACCCTTGGTGCTTGTTTCCATCTTTTCTTTATTAACCTGCATAGTCTCTATCATCTTACTCATTAAGAATAAAGAAGTTT
>JAHJOY010000206.1 GCA_018819665.1 bacterium | reverse complement strand
TTCTCCAATTAGCCAATTTACCAAATATACTAGTCGTTAGTGAATAGTGAATAGTCGTTAGTATATCGTATTGCGTATTGCGTATCGAGTATCGCGTAAGATAGAAATTAAAAGATGTAGGGGCGTATTGCATACGCCCTGATAACCTAAGGGTATAGGTAGTAAGTATATAGTAGGACAGGCGTCTCGCCTGTCTATTGGAGGCGAGGTTAAAAAAAATGAAAATTAGAACCTATAAGGCACAAACAAAATGGTTAGAAGGAACTAAAGCAGAGACAAAAATAAGGGAATTTAAAGTAATCGTTGATGAACCATTAGAGTTAAAAGGTACTAATACTGCTCCTAACCCGGTAGAGTTATTATTAACAGCATTAGGTGGATGTGTAGCATTAACATACCATGGTTATGCTAAAAGATTTGAGGTAGATATAGAGGATTTAATAGTTAGTTTAGAAGGAGATATGATTCCTGGTGGTTGGGTAGATAAGGCAGGCAGAGAGAGGAGAAGCTTTAAACAGATTAGATATGAAGTACAGATAAAAACAAAAGCTACGGAAGAAAAGGTCCTTCAACTTCAGAAATTAGTTGAAGAAAAATGCCCGGTATCCGATATGCTGATTAATCCAACGAAGGTAAAAGGAATCGTTAGCATTAGCTAATTGACCAATTAAATTAGTCGTTAGTGAATAGTGAATAGTGAATAGTGATTAGTATTGCGTATCGAGTATCGCGTGAAAAATCAGTCAATTTATTACTTGATTTACTGGTTTTTTAGTTTACTGGTCTACCAGTCATCTCCAGTCTGCCAGTCAATATAATCGTTAGATTTAAATACTAATTTTTAGTTATTAGTTTATAGTCTGCTATCAGGAGAATATGACAATATAATTACATGAACTCTTTCTTTCTATTAACTTGCAACTCGTAACTCGTAACTTGTAACATATTACCCATCACAAAATAGGACAGGCGTTCCCCGTTTTCACGAGGACAAGCTCGCCTGTCCTATTTTTTCATTCTTTTTATCTTTTCAATATTTATCATTAAGGCAGCGATGTCTGAAGGGGTTATTCCGGGGATTCTTTTAGCCTGGCCCAAAGAAATTGGCTGCACTTCTGAAAATCTCTCCTTGCCTTCATGGGATATACCATGCATATTGAAATAATCGATATTTTTAGGTATTTTATAATTCTCTAATTTCTTAAATCTTTTTACCTGAATCTCTTGTCGTTTAATATATCCTGCATATTTTATTTGAATTTCAACTTGCTCGGTTACCTTGGTAGGCAGTTCTGGCCTGTTAGGGTCAATAGAAGCAGTTTGATTATAAGTTACCTCAGGTCTAGTAAGTAAAGCAGCTAAATTTGCTGCCTCAGATATGGGGGTAGTACCCAATTTATTTAGTAATTCATTTACCTTTTGGGTAGCATGAATAATTACTTCCTTTAATCTTTCCTTTTCATTTTCAACCAGTGTTTTTTTCTTCAGAAATTTTTTATATCTTTGTTCTGAGATTAGCCCCAGCTTATATCCATAAGGAGTAAGTCTTAAATCCGCATTATCCTGTCTTAACAAAAGTCTATATTCAGCCAGTCCGGTTCTTAAACGATAGGGCTCAGTCACACTTTTTGTAACTAAATCATCTATCTCTACAGCAATATAAGCTTCTGAACGATCAAGGATTAAGGTCTCCTTACCGCGTGTCAGCTGTACTGCATTTATGCCCGCCAGCAATCCTTGTTCAGCTGCCTCTTCATATCCCGAGGTTCCATTAACCTGTCCGGCTAAAAATAATCCTTTAATTGCTTTAGTTTCTAAAGAGCATTTTAATTGATTAGGATATATAATGTCATATTCAATAGCATATCCATAGCGGATAATCTTACAATTTTCTAAGCCTTCAATAGTGTACAAGGCTTCCTGCTGGGCATCAGCAGGTAGGCTGGTAAAAAATCCCTGTAAATATATTTCTTCAGTATTATATCCCTCTGGTTCTAAGAATATCTGATGAGATTCTTTTTCGGGGAACCTAATTATCTTATCTTCTACAGAGGGACAATATCTGATAGCTGCACTTTGGATGGTTCCATTAGATAGGAGTACTCTATGGATATTATCTTGGATTATCTGATGGGTTTTCTGATTGGTGCGGGTCATAAATACCGAAAAATCCTTATATATTTCCCCTTTATTTTCAAAAGAAAAAGACAGAGGGATATCTGCACTCTTCTGTACTTTCATCTTGGAGAAATCAACCGTTCTTCTATCTATCCGAGGAGGGGTGCAGGTATTTAATCTTCCGACTTTAAAACCCAACTCTTTAAGATTTTCTGCCAGACCAATCGAGGCAAGCTCACCGGCTCTTCCCGCAGAATAGGTAGTGTTTCCAATATAAATTTTGCCATTTAAAAATGTTCCGTTAGTTAAAATTACCGTGGGAGAAGAAAATTCTAAACCACTTTTAACCATTACCCCTTCTACCCGACAATTATTTACTATTAATTTTGTTACCATCTCCTGTTTTAAATCTAAATTTTTCTGGATTTGAAGAGTGTGTATCATTTCCTGAGTATATAATCTTTTATCTACCTGTGCCCTTAGAGCCCACATAGCCGGACCTTTACTGGTGTTTAACATTCTTATATGAATAGTGGCTTTATCGGTATTTTTAGCCATTTCTCCGCCTAAAGCATCGATTTCTCGGGCTACATGTCCTTTGCCCGGACCTCCTATAGAGGGATTACAGGGCATCAGGGCAACATTGTCTATATTGGAAGTAATGAGGAGTGTTTTTGCCCCCATTCTGGCAGCGGCAAGAGCGGCTTCACAGCCCGCATGGCCGGCACCTACTACAATTACCTCATATTGATATTGCTTCACTTTTTCAGTCTCTCCTTTATTTACTATTCACTAACGACTAATTTATTTTTGCTTAGCATATTCTAATATATTTTCTTGTTTCCCGCAAGTCAGAATATTATTAGTATCGAGTATATAGTATCGAGTATCGCGCAAAGAGAAAGAAGAGAAGCAGGAAAAAAATAAGATAAAAAACAAGAACGATAATTATTCTTTTTGTATCTAACTCTCTCAATAAAACATTAATTTACCAATAAAAAAATCTTCCTAAATTTTTAATTTAATAGAACCTTTTTAAACCGTTAATGAAAACCTTAATTTATGTTAATCAAAGAAAGAAAGTGATAGTTTTAATTATGATTTTTATTTTTTCTTCACGCGATACTTGATACTCGATACTATATTTTTCGGTTTTTCTTGCCTGAAAAAAATTATTATGTTATACTTTTAAGTGGAGAGATGACCGAGTGGCCGAAGGTGGTTGCCTGCTAAGCAATTGAGCGGGTTAAGGCCTGCTCCGAGGGTTCGAATCCCTCTCTCTCCGCCATTTCTTATAAGTTAAGAGGGCTGCTCTATTGCACGATTTAAGAGAAAACCGCAGTATTTTTTATTACGCTATTGGTAAAACCAAAACAGATTATTCATTATTTATTCTAACTGAAGATGTTAAAAATTGTCTCAACCTTTTGCAAGGTGGTGGCAATTTTTTTATTAATGAGATAGAAAGTATTTAAAATATTATCTAAAGGGAGGAGAAATTATGAAATTAGATAGAGGTGATTTTGAAACGGAAAATTTAATTGTTTGGGAGAAAACTATCAGAGAATTATTTCCGATAGCTATCCCAAACAATTGTCTTTGGAAGAGCATCGATAGTATAATTTCAATTCTTAACAAATTAGGTTCTGCAGGTAATTTAAATCATACTCTATTTCCCGTTGGTGGAGGCCATGATTTAACCGGGGCAAAAAAATCATCAGAAAAAGGGTGTATTGAATTTAGTACCCCGAATTCAGTAAGGATTGTTAAACCGAAAGTACTTGAATTTAATTATTTCCCTAATAATACTAACTGGGCTTATTTTCGTTTAGAAACTGCTGGTTTAAAGCCGATTACCCCAAACATTGACCCATCTTTTATAAAAGAAAAGATAACTGAACTGGAGCCAGGTCATTATGTAGAAAAAGAAATATGGGAAAAAGGTTATCTGGGATATAATGAAAAGAATAATAGAATTCTACTGCCGAAAAGTGCAAGAATAGTCTCCAGATATTTTAGAGGTTCATTTGTTATATTTCCCAAAAGTTCTCCTTATAACAAAAATCATGTTACCTACGATGCCAGACACGACAGGATGAATAGTAAAAAGTTTAGGCA
>JAHJOY010000205.1 GCA_018819665.1 bacterium | reverse complement strand
TTTAACCAACAGGTCAGTTCCTCCGGCTAATATTCTAGCACTTTTATCTTTATAATTATCCAATAAACTTAAAGCCTCATCTAAAGTTTTGGGGGCTAAGTATTCAAATTCCTGGGCTAAAATTTTGGTATTGGTCTGCAATTCTATCCCCTCCTTTCTTCAATTTTTGCTTCTCTTTCTTTTAAGGCTTTAAGAACTTTTTCTGGTGTAATTGGAAGTTCGTAAAACCTAATTCCTATAGCATTGTAGATTGCATTTGCTACCGCGGAACCCACAGAACTCAAGGCTGCCTCTCCAATCCCTTTTGCTCCAAACGGTCCGGTTGGTTCATAAGTGTGAGCAGATCGCACGGTAATATTATCAACTTTTGGCATATCGAGAGCAGTGGGTATCTTATAATCAGTTATCATTCCATTACATTCCAACTTACCATTATTTAAATCATATTTAGTCTCTTCCAAAAGACTAAAACCCAAACCTCTGCTAAATGCACCAATTATCTGACCTTCCCACAAATCAGGATTAATCACAGTTCCCGAATCCCCCATAATCACCACTCTCGGAATACTAATTTCTCCTGTTTTTGTATTTACCTCAACTTCTACAAAGTGGGTAATAAAGCAGGGGGGACAATTTTTCTGTCTAAGGGTAGCGGTACAAGAAATGGTGCCCCAACTGGTAATGTGTGCATGTTCCGCTATTTCCCCAACAGTCATATAATTTTGAGGTATTTCCCGAGGATAAATTATTGCCTGGCCAAGTTTTTTATTACAAGTTAACTCCAGATTTTCCGGCAAATCTTTGAAGAGAGTTGCAGCATAATTTAAAAGTATTTCTTTAACTTTTTCAGCTACATATTTTATCGCCCCACACCCACAATAAACTCCTCTAGTGGCATGGGTGTTAACATCAAAGACTGTGGTGCGGGTATCTACCCCATTATAAATACCTACTTTTTCAAAAGGCACTTTTAAAACTTCAGCTACTACTTTTGCTCCCGCATCCCAGGTGCCTCCTCCGTGATCCATTAAAGCAGTTACTACATCCACTGAACCATCTTCATTAATTTTAATTGTCGCACCCGAATAATCTATAACTTCCCCTGGATTGGGACCGCCAGTACCAGAAGTATGAAATCCTCTGGCTACTCCTATACCTCTTTTAATATCTCCTGTTTTTTTAGAAGGGGGGATTCTCCTATTCCATCCGGCAAGTTTAGCCCCTTCGATTAACATCTCTTCTACCCCGCAGCTTCTGATAATAGACCTTACCGTCGGACCCTGACCCCAGAATTCATCTCCTTTTCCCACATAAGTTTTCAGACGAAGTTCAATCGGATCCATATCCAATTTTTCAGCTAAAATATCCATTAAGCTCTCCACCGCGAAATTTATCTGGGGGTTGCCATATCCCTGCATTGCACAGGAAGGCACCTTATTGGTATATATCGCAGTTCCCTCGTATTTTAAATTTTTATATTTATAAAGTGAAGCAAACCATCCGGCTACACATCCTAAATAAGGATAAGCCTGAATGTTGTGACCGCCGATCTCCACCTGAACCCGGCAATGGGCAGCTGTTAATTTTCCATCTTTTTTGGCACCAATTTTCAAGATAGTCTTCAGGGGATATTTTGAATGGTCATAAATGTCTTCTTCTCTAGTGGTCACCAATTTCACCGGTCTTTTTGCCTTTAAGGCCAAGGCAACACAAATGGGAGTAATTGAATTCATCTGAATACTTGAACCGAAAGAACCTCCCAGAGTAATTCTTTTAACATTTACTTTATTAAGAGGGATGTTAAAGATATTCCCTAAGAGGATACGTACATTATGAATTCCTTGAGATGTTGTCCAAACTGTAATCCCTCCGTCAGCCTCAGGTACACATACCGCAGATTTTGTTTCCATCTGCATATGATAAACCCTTTGAGTATTAAATGTTCTTTCCACAATTTCGTCTGCTTCTTTAAAGCCTTCCTTAATATCACCAACCTCAACATCTCGCTCGCAGGCTACATTTTTCTTGGTATCTACCCTTTCTTCTCCCAGGTAAACATGGTCATAAATCTGGGGTGCATTCGCCTCCATGGCCTCTTCAAGATTTATGAGTGGCTCCCATTTCTTGCCCCACTCTATCTTTATCTTCTTCAAGGCCGCAAAGGCTTTTTCTTCAGTTTCTGCAGCACAGGCAGCCACTGCTTC
>JAHJOY010000204.1 GCA_018819665.1 bacterium | reverse complement strand
TGGCGAGGATATAATAAACGAAACGGAATTATTTAAGTTTTTGTTGAATAATTAATAGAATAGTGATTAAAATAAAAGGAGGAAAAGTTAAAGATGAAAAGGAACAAAAATATCTAAAAAATTTCTCAAAATGATAGGAGTGACGAATTGGAGGTCTTCAATGAAAATATTAGTAGCATTTTATTCGAGAAGCGGCAAAACTAAAAAAGTAGCCGAAGCTATTTCAGAAATCTTAAAGTGTGATAAGGAAGAGATTTTTGATATTAAAAGCAGAGAGGGAATTCCCGGTTTTTTAAGTGCGGGGACTGATGCTAACTTGAGAAGATTAACCGCAATTAAGGAGATAAAAAATAATCCCTCTTTATACGATCTGGTTATTATCGGAACCCCTATCTGGTCCTCCAATATTTCTACCCCTATCAGAACCTATCTTTTTTTATATAAAGAAAAATTTAAAAAAATAGCTTTTTTCTGTACCCGGTTAGGTACAGATGCTGAGAAAGTATTTGCTGATATGAAAAACCTTAGTCAAAAGACCCCACTTGCCTTACTTGAGCTGACCTCACGAGAAGTGGCAAGGGACCAATATATGCAGAAAATTAAAGAATTTATAAAGAATTTGAAAGAAGAGATAGTAAAATAAAATGAAAGTAACCGGAGAAGAATTTGAAGAATTAGTAACAGAGGCAATAAGCAGCCTTCCTGAAAAATTTAAAGAAAAGATGGAAAACATTGTTGTAGTAATTGAAAGCTTGCCTTCCCAGGAACTTCTTAGGGAGTTGAAGATCAAATCACCCTATGGCCTTTTAGGTCTTTATCGGGGAGTCCCTTATACCAGAAGAGGTATCTGGTATAGGAATGTTATGCCTGATAAAATTATTATTTTTAAAAAACCTATAGAAGTACGCTGTAGAAATAAAGAAGATATAAAGGAATCTGTTAGAAGAGTGGTTGTTCATGAGATTGGGCATTACTTTGGTTTGGGAGAAGCAGATTTGCGAAAGATTGAAAGGGAGAGGGAGAATAAGAATTCTTAATATGATAGAACTTTCAGACAGACTAGAACAATTTGTATTGGAAATACCAAAAGTCGAACTGCACCTTCACATGGAAGGAGCTATACCTCTGGAAACTTTATTTGGTTTTATCCAAAGACGGGAGGATAATAAATTAATTAAGAACTTGGAAGACCTAAAAAAACGGCTGGTCTATTCTAATTTTGCTCAATTTATTAAAGTTTGGTTATGGAAGAACAGTTTTATTACCGAATATGAGGATTTTGAAGAATTGGCTTACCAGGTTCTGCAGAGCTTAAGTCAGCAAAACGTAAAATATGTTGAGGCCTTTTACTCTCCTCGAGATTTTACTTTCAGAAATAAAAAATTATCTGCTTGTGGAATAACCGAAAGTTTGATTAAGGGCAAGAAAAAAGCTTTTGATGATTTTGGAATTCGGAGTGAATTGATTGTAGATGTAGTTAGGGATTATGGTCCGCGTATGGGTATGGATTTGATAAAAGAATTATCCGGTTATTTAGGTCGGGGACTTATAGGTATTGGTCTGGGAGGAAGTGAAAAATTATTTCCGGCAGGTCTTTTTACTAAAGTTTATCAGGAAGCCAGAGAACGGGGTTTTCGGCTCACTGCCCATGCGGGTGAAGCAGCAGGTGCCAAATCTATTTGGGCAGCCCTTAATGAACTTGGGGCAGAGCGAATTGGTCATGGATTAAAGGCGTACGAAGACCCTCAATTAATTAATTATCTTCAAGAAAGGCAAACACCTTTAGAAATGTGCGTAGTAAGCAATATCAAGACTCAGGTTTGTAAAACATTCAAAGAACATCCTATCAAAAATTATTTTAAAGAAGGATTAATGGTAACAATTAATTCTGACGACCCTGCTATGTTTGATACCTCAATTACCAATGAATATTTAGTTCTAATTCAAAAGTTTGGATTTAGCTTAGAGGAGATAAGGAAGGTTAATTTTAATTCGATTGAAGCTTCCTTTATGACAGATGAAGAGAGAGATACGATGAAGGTAACTTTTAATAAAGAATGGGAAAGGCTAACCTCCTAATATTTTTTAACCTGTTCTTATTTTAAATATCTCTATCTTTAGGAATGTTAAAAGATTTATTTTAAGAATTAAAGAATACCAATGCTCTGTTAAATTGAAGCTTGCATAATAGAGAACATAATAAATTAATAACTGATGG
>JAHJOY010000203.1 GCA_018819665.1 bacterium | reverse complement strand
TATAAAGAAAGCAAGCGATAAGCAATGGATTTAAGATTAGAAATTTTAACTGAAGATCATGCAAGACAAATATGTTATTGGAAATACGAAGGAATTTATTCTATTTATAATTTTCCGGATTGGGATACTCTAATCAAACAAAGATGGGGGATAACAATAGAGGAAAAAAGAAAGAATGAATTTACTGCTGTTATTGATGAGAACAATAATTTATGTGGGTATATAAGATTTATAGAAAATAAAGATTTTGTTTTAGTTGGATTGGGATTAAAGCCTTCATCATGCGGGCAAGGTTTAGGCAATATTCTTGTGGAACTGCTAAAAAATGAGTGCAAAAAGAGGTATGGCAGTAAAAAGATTGCTTTAGAAGTCCGTTCTTTCAATAAGCGGGCAATCAAATGTTACGAAAGGGCTGGATTTAAAATAACTGATGTTTACCAAAAGGATACATTAATAGGTAGCGATGAATTTATAAAGATGGAATATAAATGATGACATAATATTTGCAAATTTTGATATATGAATCAGGTGACAGTTCTTTGATTTACAATAGCTCGCTTCTTTTCCTGCTCCTCATTTGTCATTCCTGCCAAAGCAGGAATCCATTATTACTCTTTACAGTTAATATCAATAAATTTCCCCAAAAAAGAGAATTTTTGAAACTTTTGTCGTATATATGTAAGCATACAAAGATAGCCAAAGCATTTAGATAATTTAGTCTTAAGAGTGACTAAACTATAGTAAGAAATATCCGCAATATTGCGGATATTCTACCATTTTGGTAGGATAAACGCAGTAATGCGATCTTAATCGTTGTACGACATACATTTTTTATCTCTCTGTGTCAAAGTCAGAGTTGAAGATAATGAACAAAACAAGATTTTTGATTTTTTAGGGGGAAATTTGATGGATTTTACATTAATATAATAACCATGACAGTAAAAACAAACTTTTCGAAAGAAAAACTATCAGAAATAATCTCAAAATACGATTTGGGAGAGTTGAAAGAAAGTAAGCCGTTTTCAAGTGGAACAGTTCAAACAAACATTTTTTTTGAAACAACAAAAGGGAAATTTGTTTTTAGACTTTATGAAAACCGCTCAAAAGAATCAGTGTTGTTTGAAAGTCATTTGATTCAATACCTAAATAAACACAATTATCCTTGTCCAAATGTTTTTAAAAACAAAAATGAAGAATTCGTTGGGGTTTTCAATAAAAAACCTTATGTCATTTTTGAGTTTGTTGAAGGTGAACATATAGAGAATCCAACTGAAGATCAAAAAAGGCAACTTATTCAGAAGGTAGCAGAACTACAAAATCTTACCAAAGATTTTGAACCTTTTAACAAAGAATATAGGTGGAATTATAATATTGAGCTTTGTAGTAAACTAGCGAAACAAGAAGCAAAAAAAATAAATACTGACAATTCGAAAGGAAAGTGCAAATGGGTTGAGAATGAATTATTAAAACTAGAACTTCCAAAAAGTTCACCTAAGGGGATTTGCCATTGTGACTTTCATTTTTCGAATGTACTGTTCAAAGATGGAAAATTTAACGCTCTTATTGATTTTGATGATGCAAATTATACATTCCTAGTTTTTGATCTAGTGTGCCTTATAAGTCCTTTTACACCAGAATTTGACTGGAATACTTGGAAAAAATATAAAAAAAACGATAATGTTTTTGATTTTGGAGAAACCAGAAAAGTAATCTCAGAATATTCAAAATATAGACCATTGGATAATAATGAGAAGAAATATTTGTTTGATGTATTCAAGTTAAGCATTTTGTTCGATTGTATTTGGTTTTTTGAAAGAGGAGATGTAGAAGATTTCTTTGAAAAAAGAAAAATAGATTATCTTAATAGTTTGGGAAGAGAAAACTTCTATAATGAGATATTCGATTACGACTAAAATTAATTGGCTCGCAAAGTTCACCCCCTAACCCCCTCTTTTGCTCGCCAAAAGGAGAAAAATCTTGTTTTGTAAGATTGAAAAATATAGTATGGAATTGAAATTCACGAGATAAAAAATGTACGCAAGGGCTAACGCCTCGTACAACACCAGATATCCAAAATATTTTCTCCGTTCCACTTCGAAAATACTTCGGATCATCTGGAAACGTTATACGAAAGCCATGGCGCTGATCTTTTTTTACGGAATTATTTTTTAAGGAGGTATACCACTTGATTAAGGAACATCAAGATGCATATGGAGCAGAATTACGGACTTTTCTTGAAACGGGTGCAAAGATAGAAATTGTAGAACGAGACG
>JAHJOY010000202.1 GCA_018819665.1 bacterium | reverse complement strand
GTTTTTGGGTAGTCCACTTTTGAATTTTAAATCATTAAAAAACAGTCCGGTTTTGATTTTTAAATGACAGATACGAATATAACATTGAGAATAATTGTGTAATATGTTATAATTTTTGGCAAATATTAATTAAAAAATAACCTATTTATATATTATTCCACCTTATTTTATATATTATCATTATAAGCTATTAATTATTGAGGGGTGAATTTTTTGATAGATAAAATCATTTTAGAAGTTAAAAAAACTGAATGTGCTGCAGATAAGATTATCAAAGATGCCAATGATAAAGCTGAAATAATTATTAATAATGCATACAAAGAATCAGACAAACTAATTGAAAGAATCAAAGAAGAAGCTAAAAAAGAAGGAAAGATGACCATTGAAAGAGAAGAAAAATTAGCCAGGGTAGAAGCAGATAATATTATAAAAAAAAGTGAAATAGAAAAAGAAAAGCTAGGTAAAAAGTCTTTAAAAAATATTGATGAAACGGTAAAAATAGTAATTAAAAAAGTAATGGAAGGTAAATAATGGCTGTTTGCAAAGTAAAAAAAGTAAGTATTTTTGCTCATCTTGAATTAAAGGACGAGATTATTGAAGAACTCCAAAAAGCAGGCTGTGTCCAAATAATAGATGTTAAACCTAAATTAAAAAAGTTGAGTTTATTAGATTTTAATGTAATAAATAATATAGAAGGCATATCCGTATTGCCAGAAGTAAAATATTGCATAGATTATCTGTCAAATTTTATAGATAAACCTAAAAAATCCGATAAACCCACAATCACCACTAAAAACATTTATGATTATAAAAAATTACCTTTATTATTTTCTCAATTTGATTATAAAAAGATTTATAGTAAGTGCAAAGAATTAGACGAAAAATTAAAAGAACTAAAAAATAGAGAAAATCATATTGTAAAGATACAAGAACACTTAGAAGAATGGAAAGAATTAAACATAAAAGTAGAGGATTTAGAAGGAACAAAAAATACTAAAATCATCGTAGGGACTCTCCCTTTAAAAGATTTTGTTTCATGTTTGGAAGAAATAAAAAAGATAGGAAAAGAGATTGAAATAAATAAATTTACTGAAGATAAAAAACGATGTAAGATAATAATTATTTCAATATCTGAATATTATGTTCCTATTAAAAAAGTGCTGGATAAGTATAATTTTGATTCTTTTCAAATTCCTTTAGAATTCGCTAAAACCCCAAAAAATATTTTGGAGGATATTTCCGAAGAATTAAACAACATTAAAGAAAAAAGAGAAATAATTTCTGATGCAAGTAAAAAATTGTATAAAGAAAATTTATCGTTATATCTTGCTTTTGATTACCTTTCTATTTTAAAAAGCAGGCAAGATATAGAAAAATATTTAAAGATGACTAAACAAGTGATAATTATTGAAGGATGGATTTTAGAAAAAGATATAAATAGAATGAAAAACAGCTTATTTAATAAAACAAACGAACTGGAGATAATCTTTAGCGACCCCGATGAAAAGGATGATATACCTGTTGCTTTAGATAATAATAAATTTGTGGAACCTTTTGAATCAATTACAGAACTGTATGGAATCCCCAAATATAAGGAATTTGACCCCACTCCTTTATTTGCTCCCTTTTATTTTATTTTCTTCGGAATGTGTTTATCTGATGCTGGTTATGGCTTAGTTATTGCTGTTTTGTCTTGCTGGGCTATGGTAAAATTAAAATTTGAAGGGATGGTAAAGAAATTTTTTGGATTATTCTTCTTATGTGGAATATCTACTTTTATAATGGGGGTGATTATGGGTAGTTGGATGGGGGATACCCTTAATTATCTTCCAAAAAATATTTTATTTATAAAAACTTTTTTAATTGATACAATATCCTTACTCGACCCGATAAAAAATCCTATGCCTCTATTATTGATATCTCTATCTTTGGGAGTAATTCAAATTTACACCGGATTTATTATTAAATTTATTACAAACGTTAAGGAAAATAGAATTAAAACAGGCTTGATGGATCAAGGTTCATGGTTGTTATTAATTTCCGGAATACTTCTATCTATAATAGCAAATACTATTAGTTCTTTGTCAGGGTTTTCAATTATTACAAAATATATAATTTGGGCGGGATTGTTATCTATAGTTATTACACAGGGAAGGTCAAATAAGAATATTATCTTAAAAGCTGCTGGTGGAGTACTAAGTTTATACAATATTATAGGTTATTTTAGTGATATTCTTTCTTATTCACGACTATTTGCCTTGGGATTATCAACTGCAGTATTAGCAGTGGTAGTTAATAATTTTGTAATGTTATTTAAAGACCTTCCATTTATTGGAATTATTGTAGCAACTTCAGTTTTTATTATTGGGCATCTGTTTAATATGGTAATAAGTGGCATGGGGGCATTTATCCACTCAACTCGTTTACAGTACGTAGAATATTTTACTAAGTTTTATGAGGGTGGAGGGACTTCTTTTAAACCTTTTAAGGTCATCACTAAATATATACAGGTTCAAATTAGTCGGTAGCAAACAAATTTAGCGTGGAGCGTATTGCGTTTAGCGCATAGTTTTAGATTAATAAAATTTGTCCTAATTAAATTAAAAGCGAAAAGCGTAAAACGTAAAGCCATAGTTCAAAATTTAAAATTTAAATATATTGCTTTGTCTATTAAGTTTTATCTTTCTTATCTCGTATACTATATAGCAAAAATGAAAAGATAAAAAAGTAAAAAACAGAACTTAAAATTTAGTATTAAAAAAAAGTTTTGAGTTTTGAATTATGGTTTTTCGCTTTTAGTTTTAACTTTTTAGTTTCATACCGAAAACTAAGAACTGTAAACTGAAAACTTGAATCTTGCATTTATGCTAACGACTAACGACCATTCACTAACGACTAATTTAATATAATATTAATTAGAAATAGGAGGGAAATATGATTACACAAGGAATAGTAATTGCATTCTTCGGTTCTGCAATAGCTATCGGGTTATCCTGTGCTGGTTCTGGTATCGGAGTAGGCATAGCCGGAGCTGCTGGAATAGGAGTATTAACCGAAGAACCGGAAAAATTTGGTTTAGTATTATTTTTACAAGCCTTTCCAGGGACTCAAGGTATTTATGGTTTACTGGTTGGATTTTGGGTGTTAATGAAAACGGGTATTCTTGGAGGTTCACCAATCCCCTTGAGCTTAGATCAGGGATGGCAGATATTCTTTTCCTGCATACCAGTAGGAGTGGTGGGCTTTTTTTCCGCATGGTATCAGGGAAAAACTGCTGCTGCAGCCATAGGTTTAGCCGCAAGGAATCCGGAAGGGATTGGAAAAGCAATAGTAATGATTACTATGGTAGAAACTTATGCAGTATTCTCTTTGTTAGCTTCTCTGTTACTTTTCAATGGAATAAATTTATAAAAGGATGAATATTATATGACTATTAAAGATATAAGTGAAAAAATTATATCCGATGCCAGAATTCAAGCAGATAAAATTATTTCTCAAGCGGAAGATAATGCAAATAATATTATAAAAAAAGGTAAAAAAGAAGCAGATAACATCAAAAACGTAATATTATACAAATACAACCAAGAAGCATCCTTAAGAAAAAGTAAAATATTAACTGAGGCTAACTTAGAAGCAAAAAAAATTATTTTATCGGAAAAACAGAAAATTATTAAGAATATTTTTGATAAAGCTTCAGAAAGTGTTTTAAAATTAGATGATAAGGATTATCGTAATATTATAAAAAAAATGATATTAGATAATATCGAATCTGGTGATGAAACTATTTTTATTGATCATTCAGACCGGGGAAAAATATCCGAAAGTTTTATAGAAGATATAAATAAAGAATTGAAATCTAAAGGAGAGAAGGGCGAATTAAAATTATCCACTTCTTATCTTCCGATAAAAGGTGGGGTAGTTATCGGTTCTGGTAAAATAAGAAAAAATATTTCATTAGAATTTTTATTAAAAAAAATTCGGGAAGAAT
>JAHJOY010000201.1 GCA_018819665.1 bacterium | reverse complement strand
TTATATTTCTCATGATGATAGGCACAAATGTTTCTGCCCATAATAAAAAATAATTGTTTAAGTTTGAACTTATCAATGGTGTTCTGAAGTATCTGTTTTCCTATCTGAACGTGTTTCTTCATCTCTTCGTATTCTTCATTAGTTAGCTTTGATTCTTTCAATAAGATGGCATCTCGTATTCCCACTTTTCCTATATCATGCAAAGGAGCGGCATCATAAAGATCTTCAATAAATTCATTAGTGATGAGTTTTCGGTACTTTTTGTCCTTACGCAACTGTTTTGCCAATACCACTGAGTAGTTACCTGTTCTTTCTAAATGATGTCCTGTTTCCGGATCTCTCCCTTCGGTAAGTTCCGCAAGAGAAAATATAATAGCTTTTTGTGCCCCTATCAACTCTCTTAATCTCAAGATACTTATGTAACTGACAATCAATATTAGGCAAAGAAATAAGGCAAGAAGCAAGATAGACGATAATATCAGTTTCTGTAATTTTATTTTCAACAAAGGGTGGCTGTGATACATTGCCACAATCATTCTCTTGCCAGGAAGGAACTCCACAGCAGAATAGTGAATAGTTTCTACGTCTGAGATATACAACAAGTCAGAACGATCACCAAAATCATAGTTTGACTTACTGAAGTTAATAGATCTGTCTGACTTTAATGATATTAAATTCCCTTCTTCAGTCTGAATGAACATATTTTTAGGTAAAAGTTCAAGAACTCTCGAGAAATATATATTTAAAATCAAAATCCCCTTCTTTTCTCCCTTAGAGTCAAACAAGGACGAGGCTAACCTTATTACCGGGACGTAAGGGATCTCTACCTCTCCTTGTTCAGTATTCAAATCTATTGGAGAAGCATACCTCTGGTCACTATCCAGTTTTATGGCCTCTTGAAAATAGTATTGGTGCTTCTTATCTTGTAAATCGGAATCAGGAATAATCACAGTAGTACCATCTCGCTTATTGTCTATCCCAACTATTTCGTATCCTGAAGAATCTATAATTCTGATTTGATAATACTGTTTATAACTCTTCGCAAAGCCATAGAATATCTCTTTAACTTCATCTCTGTATTTGATGGATTCAAAATCACTATCTACATAACCTTTAATGCTCGAAATATCTCTTAAAAAGAACAAATCACGTACAAAGTCAGAAGATAATATTTCGATTGTCTCCTTGGCAGAAGCCAATTGATGAACTTCGTTCTCGTGCTGCCGTTTTGCATCTTCCTCATATATTTGATTCCCACCAAAATATAGCACTGATCCAAAAATAAAAAAAAGAATGATAGTAATTGATAAGAATGTCTTATTTTGTTTGACAAGTTTCCAATTCATATTGATAAATTTTCCATTTTTTCACCAACAAGGTTCATTAGGTAATAGAAGTCTCTTTTCTTATGGATAAAAATTGAGCATTTATAGCTACAATTATCGTGCTTAGAGACATCAGAGCAGCCCCTATGGCCGGAGAAATTATTATACCATAACTGTACAATGCTCCGGCAGCAAGAGGAATGGCAATGACATTATATCCTGTTGCCCAAAACAGATTCTGAATCATTTTACTATAAGTTGCTCTTCCAAACAAAATGAGCGAAGTAACATCCAAAGGATTGCTGTTTACCAAAATGATGTCAGCAGTTTCGGCAGCGACATCTGTGCCTGAGCCGATAGCAATCCCTACATCTGCCTGAGCAAGAGCGGGGGCATCATTAATCCCGTCTCCGGTCATAGCAACAAATTCACCTTTATTCTGCAGCTCCTTTATTTTTTCCAGCTTTTCATGTGGCAGTACTTCTGCAAAATAACCATCAAGATGTAATTTATTTGAGACTTCTTCGGCGATTCTTTTATTGTCTCCGGTAAGCATCCAGCACTTTAGGCCTAATTTTCTTAGCTGCTGTATTGCTTCATAGGATTCCTCCCTAATATTATCAGCGAGAGTGATAACTCCGATTATTCGGTTATCAAATAGAACATAGACTAATGTCCCGGTTTCATCAAACTTAATCTCTTTTAGAATCTCAAAATTGTTTTCCCTCACATAACTCTGGCTAACCAAGGCAATATTTTTCTCTTCTATTTTCCCCCTTACCCCTTGTCCTTTTATTACCTCAAAGTCTGATACCGGCATAGCCTTAACTTTGAGTTCTTCGGCTCTGTTTATAATTCCTTTGGCAATGGGGTGTTCAGAATTTTTTTCAAGTGAGGCTGCCAACTGAATAATCTTTTTTTCATCATAATTATTATCTGTAACCGTAACCAGGCTTACTCCGAAATTACCTTCGGTAAGTGTACCTGTTTTATCAAACACCACAGTGGTTATCTTTCTTGAATTTTCAAATGCAGTTCTATTTCTTATTAAGAGGCCATTCTTTGCCGACAAGGAAGTTGAAACTGCCGTAACCAAAGGTATGGCCAAACCTAAAGCATGGGGGCAGGTAATAACCATTACTGTAGCCATTCTTTCAATGGCAAATGCCAGGTCGGGCCCATTAATAAACCAGTAAATGAGTGTTGCTGCTCCGGTAGTCACCGCAATTATGGTGAGCCAGTTTGCTGCTTTATCCGCAAACCTCTGAGTTTTTGATTTGGATGACTGTGCTTCTTTTACCAGATTAATGACCTTGGTTAAATATGATTCTTCTCCCGTTCCCTCAACCTTTACTTCTAAAACTGCATCCCCTTTTACCGAGCCGCCGATAACTTTGTCTTCCAGCTTTTTATGTACCGGTCTTGATTCTCCGGTCAGCATTGATTCATCAATATAACTGCTGCCTTTGACCACTAAACCGTCGGCAGGTATTTTTTCACCTGCTTTGATTAAGATTTTATCTCCCTTTTTCAATGCAGAAATTTTGACTTCTTTTACTTCGCTTCCCTTGATTAGATGGGCAGTGTCCGGCATTAATTGGGCCAGCTTCTCCAGTGCCTTTGAAGCTCCCAAAACAGATTTCATCTCAAACCAATGACCTAAAAGCATCACATCTATCAGGGTAGCAAGTTCCCAGAAAAAAAACTTTCCTTTAAGACCGAAAACTACAGCTGCACTATAAAAATAAGCTACCGATGTGGCTAAAGCGATTAAAGTCATCATTCCCGGCTGTCTCTTTTTCGACTCATCAAAAAAACCTTTTAGGAAGGGCCGGCCACCGTAGAAGAATATAAAACTGGAAAGAGCAAACAGAATATATTTTTCTCCGGGCAAACCAAACTTAAAATTTAATAACTGCTGTATTAAGGGAGACAGTAAAAGAATAGGTATGGTGACTAAAGCTGAAATTACAAATCTTTTTTTAAAATCTAGTACCATCTGTTTGTGATGATCAGCATGGTCATGATGCATATGCTCTTGATGATCAAGAGGCTCATCGTGGTCATGATTCATGTGCTCTTTATGCTCTTCATGGTTAGAATGTTCATGCTTTTCATGATGCATATCATGCATAGGTGTTTCCTTCGCTTCTATCTCTTCAAGAGTTACCTTGCACATATCACATTTTCCCGGAGCATCATACTCCATTTTACATTTTGGACATCTATATCTTGTCATTTTACTATACTCTTTTTTTAGATTAAAATCATATTTATTTATATTCTACATTTAACATACAACAAAACATTGTTAAATCCTTCTTTATTTTGAAAAATAAATTATAAAAATCGAGTAGGAGGTAGATAATTAATTTATCTACCGTCCTCTCACACCACCGTACGTACCGTTCGGTATACGGCGGTTCGTTAGAAATTAGTTACTTGTGTATATCTTTCTGTTGGCATATACATTTTCTCTGTTTCTTCTGTTGTCAAACGCCGAAAGAATACTAGGCACTTTTCCATTATCTCCGGCTTCCAACCTTCCATCCTGGAAATAGTCTTCATGAGAAGTTGTCTGCTTTCTTGGTATTTCTTTTTAAGTTATTCAAACTTTTAGAAACCTCCTAACGTTCAGCCCTTCGATTGTTGCATTAATCTACTATGGCGTCTGCTGACTTCTGACAGTTCAGCCCTACATCACTGTATGAGTTGTTGTTTTAAAATTCATTTCACAACATATCTGTCAGACCTCCCCAGGTAAGAGAGATTACTTTCACTCCATCTATCTGCTACATTTACACCGCCTGTTTCGGATAGTTTTGGGCTTTGTTTTGTTTAGCAAACTTACCCACAAGCATATGCCTTATATGTAGTTCGTGTTCCTCAGACCAGAGTTTGGCCGCCGACTTCCTTCAGATTCCACCTCACGATGGACACCCTTGTCTTAAGCTAATGGTTGGCACTATCAACCCCCATAACGGACTTTCACCGACTAGTAATCGCCCATGCTGGGCGCACAAGAAAAAAGCCCTTCAGCAAAAGCCAAAGGGCTTGGAATGGTCAAGCTCCCCCTATTGGAAAGCTTTGGAACTTTTAAGGGAGATATGGTAATAGAAAATATCAGATTAAATCAGTTAATTCTTCAATATTAAGGCAATTTCTAAAGATTATAATTTGAAAAGATATCTATAAAACAATAAAGCCCTTCAGCATTATGCCAAAGGGCTTGAAATATCAAGGCTCCCCTTGTCTGAAGATTCTAAAATTTGCATTTGTTTTATTTTAATTTATCTATGAGGATTTGTAAA
The DNA here is from genome assembly GCA_018819665.1 of bacterium. Lineage (GTDB taxonomy): Bacteria > Atribacterota > Phoenicimicrobiia > Phoenicimicrobiales > Phoenicimicrobiaceae > Sediminicultor. Next base: position 111 of record JAHJOY010000201.1, on the reverse strand, counting down.
TATTTATAAAAACGCCAAAATGATGTTAACTTATAATTTGGAATGCTTATAAATTAAGTCATAATATTATAATAATTGAAAGATTTGATATATATTAAAAAGTTATTTTAA
>JAHJOY010000200.1 GCA_018819665.1 bacterium | reverse complement strand
GGCTGGTTAGTTGGTTAATAAATTAAATCAGATCGGCTAACTAAGGCTTAAGAAAAAAGTTTTGAGTTTTAAATTTCTTGCGATATACGATATACTATATACTATTTACGCTGTCTTCTATTTTTTTATTCACAATTTTGATTATCTCTTCAAATATATCTTCTTTGCTCTTGTTAGCATCAATTATTTTAATTCTTCCTGTTTCTTCATGAGACAATTGGTAATAGCCTTGTCTAACTCTTTCTAAAAACAATTTCCCTCCGATAATTTTTTTATTTATAAATTCCTCTTCAAATCGCATTTCACGCGAATTACCGAAAGAAGCTGACCTCCTTAATCCTTCGTATGGATCAATATCTAAGATGAAGGTTAAATCAGGAATAGCTTTTCCCACGACTAAGTTATTTAGATGCTTAATAATTTTTAAATCTATACCTCTCCCGTACCCTTGATAAGCAGTAGTAGAATCATAAAAACGATCAGATATAACTACCTTCCCCTCTTCTAACGCTGGTAAAATTATTAATCTGACATTCTCTGCCCGAGAAGCTAAAAACAATAGCATTTCAGTTTTATAATCCATACCATCATTTTTTTGGTCGAGAAGAATTTTACGTATTTTATCTCCGATCTTTGTTCCTCCCGGCTCTTTAGTATAAATAGAAGGTATTTTTTGTTTAATTAAAAAATCGAAAAGCATCTTTGCTTGGGTAGTTTTCCCACAGCCTTCAAGCCCTTCAAAAGTTATAAATAACCCTTTTTTCATTATATGCTTCTTTAGTCCTTTTCAAATTATTAAATAAAAATACTTTTTTGCCCGTCGTATCACCTTTTAACTCTTCTTATTTTCATTATTGTACATAAGCACTCGGCAAATGTCGGTTAGAGTTACTATTCCCACTAATTTCCCATCTCGCAAGACAGGAAGCCTTTGTATTTTATTTCTAATTAGTAAATCCGCTGCTAAAACTTCGTTATCATCTTCATCGATAGTAATAATATTTTTTCTCATAAATTCTTCTATTGGACGTTGAGAATATTCTTTTAAACTTTTAGATAATTGTATAAATTCAGAAAGAATAGAATCACTATTTATAATTCCTAAATAATTCGGTAGAGTAGCTCTGATTATGTCATGTAGAGATATAAATCCAACAACCTCTTGATTATTGTTAACCACTGGAAGCCCGGTAATTTTATGTCTGGATAATATTCCTATTAAATCTACCAGTTTACATGTGGCTAAAGCGCTGGTAACATCCCGAATCATAATATCCTTTATTTTCAATTTTGAGTATCTCCTCTCTATATTTATCTTTATAGTCTCTTAACGTTCACACATTGAAGACATCTCTCTACTTCTTCCCTTGAACTAAATTCCTCTTCTTCTCTTAGGGCGCTGGCTAAAGCACAGGCCATAGAAAATTTTATTGCTTCCTCAAGATTTTTCCCTTCTTCGGTTAGGGCAATTGCAAATCCCGCAATCAAGGCATCGCCTGCTCCGATTATATTTACGATTTCATGATATGTAGTCTCTGCAAACCATATTTCATCTTGGGTGGCAATTATATCTTTCTCATTTTGTAGAGAAACTACACCTATTTCAGCCCCTCTTTGGATAATTTGTTTTGCTGCTTTAATAGCATCTTCTTCTTTATTTATTGCGATTCCGAATACTTCGTTACTTTCTCTAATGTCAGGTTTTGCTAAAAAAGGCTTTTTCTCTAAACCTTTTATAAATTGTTCTCCGGAAGTATTTAAAATAGTTTTTACCCCTCTTTCCTTAGCAATAGAAATTAAATCACCATATATATTTACCGGAACTCCTCGAGGCAAACTTCCAGAGAGTGTAACTACACTACATTGAGACATAACCCGATAAAAGATTGATTTTAACATCTCTAAGTCATATTCTGTAATTTTAGGTCCTGTTTCACTTAATAAGGTATGCTGCCCCGTTTTTTTATCTGAAATAATCGTATTACTTCTAGTCTTCTCTTCGATGTGCCAAAAATTAGTAGTTATACCCATTTCTCTTAGTTCTTCTTCTATCATTCTCCCTCTGCCGCCTCCTAAAAATCCGATAGCGATAGTTTCTCTGCCACATCCCCTAACAGCTTTAGATACATTTATCCCTTTACCACCAGAAGTGGTATGGGCATTTAAAACTTTATTGTAATGATTTATTTTTAAATTATTAACCTCTAAAATTACATCCATTGCAGGGTTTAAGGTAACAGTACCTATCATATTTTATCCCTTCCTTTTTATTATACTAAATAGTTTTTTGTATTTTTAAAATTATAGCTTAATTATTTTAATTTATCAATCTTAACTCGTATATCGTATATCGTATTTCGTATTTCGTTCAGATTTATCTTGATTATATCAAAACTAAAAACCATAATTT
>JAHJOY010000199.1 GCA_018819665.1 bacterium | reverse complement strand
TTAAAAAAATAGAAGAAAGAAGCCAAATTCATACATAGTATGTAGTAAAGAAAAAAACGTAAAGTGTGTAGGATTACAACTCAAATATATTATACAGAATCTTTTAACTATACGCTAAATGCTGTACGCTATACGCTATACAGGTTTTGAGTTTTGAATTATGGTTTTTCGCTTTTCGCTTTAAGTTTTTAGTTTGACAAGGGAGATTAATGACTAAAATAGCCAATTATCTTTTAAAAAATGAATTTTTAAAAGAAAAATTTTCATTGAAACTTTTTTGCATCATTATTGTTTTTACAATAATGATTAGTTTTTTTTATAATATACAGATTGTTCAGGCCTCTGACATGAAGATAAGCGTTTTATATTTTAATAATCGTACCGGGCAGTCAAGCTGGGATTGGTTAAGTAAAGGTTTGACCGACATGCTGATAGATGATCTTTCTCAGATTGATGTTCTCGTCTGTTCTTCTCGTCAAGAGATAGAGGGTTTGTACTATAAATATGACTTGTTATCCATTTCAGCCGAGATAGATAAATCTCTATTAATCCAGTTTAGTAAGAATCTAAACGCTGAGGTTATATTTTTTGGCGATTTCTATCTTTCTTCTCCATCTAATTTAAATTCAAATCTTAAAAAGTACAATAACTCCACCGGAGAAATTATTGCTTTTCGAGATTTCATAGTGGGAAATACAGATATTTTTAACTTAAAAGATAAGGTAGTTTTATTTATCTTAAAAGAGTTAAATATTGAATTATCAATTCAAGATAGAGATAGATTAACAAAAACTCCTACCGCTTCCCTTGAAGCTCTGAGGAATTATTATAAATGTCTTGATTTAATGGACAAAGCCATTGTTGAATATGAAGGGGTTGATTATCCCAGTAAAAAATTATGGGCTGAGGCCATAGATTACGGAGAAAGAGCGGTGGCAGCAGACCCTAAGTATGCCGAAGCTTATTATCTTTTAGCGGAGATTTATAACAGAACCCGTTGGACTATTAGGGAAGCAAACAGTTTAAACAGTTTTATCCAACTGGTAGAAGATAATCAATTGAAAAGTAAAGATATTTATAAAAAAGCTTCTCAGGCTTATTTTAGATTAGGATATGCCTTTTATTCTAAAGGCGAGCATGAGCAGGCGATCGAATATTTTATTTCTTCTGCAAAATACAATCCTGATTCATTAGAAGCCCACATTTATCTGGTTCAGATTTATTATGATATGGGCGAGATAGGCCTTTCTCTTGATGAGTGTGAAGAAGTTTTAAGGATAGATCCCAAAAATAAAGAGATTTCCTGGTTTATTAAAAAGAACGAACAGTCCCAAAAATACGGCCGGAAAGCTTATGAAAATTACGAAAGAGGCTATTTATCTTATAAAAATGGCAATTTTAAAGAAGCGGTAAGTTATTTTAAATCGTCTATTCTGGCAAATCCCAATTTTAAGGAACCTCATTACTATTTGGCTTTAAGCTATTATCAGATAGGGGATCTGGATAATTCTATTTCTCAATGGGAAGAAGTTATCAGGATTGATTCTTTCGACAATACAGCCAAACATTTTTTAAATAATTGTCTGGAAGAGAAAAAATACGGGAGAGAGACTTTAAAGCATTTTAACACCGGCTATGATTATTATTTGAAAGGTGAATATGATAAAGCTATCGAAGAATTTAATAGATCTTTAGATTATAATCCTAAATATGAAAAGGCGCGTCAATTTCTTTCCCGCTCATATTATCAGCTTGATCAGATGGATAAATACCGCGAAGAAAGAAAAAAGGTGACTGAATTAAAGGTCAGTGGTGAGGAAGAAAAAGCTGAAGAACATTATAAATTAGGTTATGAATTCTATTCTTTGAAAGATTATACTGTGGCTGTTGAAGAAATAAAAAAAGCCCTGGATATAAAGAGTGATTATCCCCATGCCCGCTATCTGTTGGCTGAGTGTTATTTCCAGCAGAAGGAATATAAGTTGGCTCAGGTAGAGTATGAGAGAGTAGTTTCCGATTCGGAGATAAACGAGTATACTGATGATGCCCTCTGGGGTAGCGGGTGGTGTTATTATCTGTTAGAAGAATATGAAGAAGCGGCCAAGAGGTTTTTGAAATTATTAAATGATTTTCCCGATAGTGATTTAGCCTTACAAGCCAGACATAAGTTGGGCAAATCCTATTTTCAGGGGAATAATTACCTGGAGACGATCAAAGTATACCGGGAATTTTTGGAGAAATATATCGAATATAAAGGGAAAGAGATAGAAGAAGTGTATTACTTGTTGGGTCAGGCTTACTTCAGGTCTGGAAAATATAAAGAAGCAGAAGAAGTATTTAATAATTTATTATTTTTCTTTCCGGGATTTGAATTGGCTTCCGAAGTGAAATATTATAATAGTTTGAGTTTATTTAAAGAAAATAAATATGAAGAAGCGATAATACAATTAAAGGACTTAATCTCAGAAGCAGAAATAGAAGATAAGAGGAAAGAAGAGGCCCAATATTTACTGGCTCGTTGTTGGCTTAATTTAAAAGAATATAGTAAAGCTATTGAAAATCTGGAGAGCTTAAAGCAGTTCGAAGTGGAAGATTCTTTATTAGAAAAAGTCAGTTTTGATTTAGGTTTGACTTATTCACGGCAGGGCGATAAAGAAAAAGCAATTTTAGAATTTCAAGAATTTATAGAGAAATATCCGCAAAGTGAACTTATTAAGTCAGCCCATTTCGAATTGGGCAAGGATTTGTATGATTTAAAAAAATATAAATTAGCTTTATCAGAATTAAAGAAAACATCCACCGATGAAGCACTCTATTTAAGAGGGAAGGCCTCTAAAGAATTAGGGGATCAAGAAGGAGAAATTGCAGCATTTGAAGAATTAAGAGAAAAATACCCTCAGAGTAATTTTTCTCAGGAGGCATATTTTAGATTGGGCAATTATTATTATAATCAGAAGAGAGATAAAGAGGCAATTGAGGAATTTAATAAAATTATTCAATTTTTCCCTCAATCCCCTTTGCTCTCGGAAAGTTATTACTGGATGGGGTGGAGTTATTTTAAATTAACTGATTATAAGAAGGCGAGCGAATATTTTAACCAAGTGGAAGAAGATGAAGAAAATTTAGATTTGGGGCAAAGAGCAAAGTTTATGGCGGCAGAATCATGGTATAATCTTAAAGATTATCAGAAGGCCAGAGAAGCATACGAAAAATTTATCGAAATGTATCCTAAGGGGGATTTCTCAGCTAATGCCCAATATGCTATCGCCTGGATTTATCTGGAGAATAAAGATTACAAATCGTCCGTTGAGGAATTTAAAAAACTTATAAGTACTTATCCTGATAGTAAATTCACTGAAGAAGCGCAGTTTAGAGTTGGCAAGAACTATTATCTTTCAGGGGATAAGAATATGGCTAAGGCAGAACTGGGAAAGTTTATAGATTCTTACAGTAATAGTAGTTTTAGGGCAGAAGCTATGTATTTATTAAGCCAGATCTATTTACAGGAAGAGGACTGGATGGATAGTATTATCAATTTAGATAGACTGGTAAGAGAATATCCTGATAGCCCATATCTGTCAGAGGCTTTGTATGGCCTGTGCCTTTCTTATTTTAAAAAAGATGAATATGAAAAGACCATTAATGTGGGAGAAAAATATTTAAAAGATTATTCCAGTCTAGAATACGGTGATGATATTCTGTATATCAAGGCAATTTGCTGGGAAAAGTTAGAAAATCAAGAAAAAGCTATTTCTGATTATCAGAACTTAATCTCTAAATATCCCCAGAGCCCATATGTGGGAAAAGCCCAGGAAAGATTGGAAGCTTTGCAGAAAGAACAATAAGTTGCAAGTTGCAAGTTACGAGTTTCAAGTTTGAAAAAAGAAGTAGGGAGTATAAAATTGGTTAGCCGGTTAGCCAGTTTACCGGTTACCCGGTTGAAGAGTTAAAATCAGGTTGGTTCACTGTATCAACTAACTTTCATCTTGTAACTGAGAACCTATATTTAAAATTAACGATTAGAATTAACTGGTCAACTGGTAAACCGGGTAACTGGGTAACTAAATTGACCGGTAGACTGAATTAATTAGTGAATTGGAAAATTAAGTATAAATTTAATTAGTAAGATCATAAAAGAAGAGGGGGCAGATATTTAATGTTAGAAGTTTTTGAAAAAGGTGGGTTCTTAATGTATCCCATCTTTATATGTTCGTTAATTGCAATGACTATTTTTTTTGAGAGGATGTTCTATTTAAAGAGCATTAAAACTAAAAGTAAAAAATTTGTTTTACGAGTTAAAAATTTAGTTAAAAAGGGGAGCATTGAACTGGCTATTTCTGCTTGTCGTAAAAGCCCAACTCCCATTTCAAAGATTATGTTAGCCGGTTTAATGAAATATGGCCGGGGACTGGATGAGATAAAAGAGGCGGTTGAAGATAGTGCCAACCAGGAAATTCCTATATTAGAGAGAAACTTGTCTACGCTTTCCACCATCGGTAATGTTTGTCCATTATTGGGGCTTTTAGGAACAGTATTTGGTATGATTAGGGCCTTCAATGTAATAGCAGTTATGGGAGTAGGTAAACCAGAAGCACTCGCAGGAGGAATTTCTGAGGCACTGCTTACTACTGCCTTTGGATTGTCGATAGCTATACCGACTATCGTGGTTTATAATTATTTATCTCACCGAGTAGATAAATTGATAAGAGAGATGGAAGTAAATTGTGTAGAACTTATAGATCTTCTAATTTATCAGGAAACTAATAATGGTGGGATTATTCGGGACAGTCTTAGTCAGGGTGGTGAAGTAGAATATGAAATTTCCTCATCGGAATAAAAAGAGTGCCGGTTTTGACCTGACCTCTTTAATTGATGTAGTTTTTCTTTTATTGATATTTTTTATGTTGACTACTACTTTTGTAAATTTAGAAAATAGAGTGAAAGTTAATTTACCCAGTGGAGACTTTGCTGCTGCCGAATCATCGGAGAATATTATCGTAACTATTACTGAAAATAATACTATTTACCTTAATGGAAAACTAATAGATCCTTTAAAACTTACCGAAAATGTGGCCGCAGAATTAAAAAAGGAGCCCGAAAAAATAGTAGTTTTAGAGGCAGATAAAAATGTACTCCATGGAAAGGTAATCAGAGTGATGGATTTGCTTAAAAAGGGAGGGGCGGAAAAAATTGCCATCGCCACCCAACCTGCGGAGAAAGAATAGCGAGTAATTCGTATATCGTATATCGTATATCGTGAGGAAAATAAGAATAAGAAAAGAGTAAAGGGTTATAGTTTGCAAGTTGCAAATTATGAGTTTACAAGATAGAAGCCTAATTAGTATATAGTAAAGAAAAAGCGTATAGCGTTTAGCGGATAGCGTTTAGGTGCGGGCGGAATATGCGGGAAGGAAGAATACAAATGCAAAAGATACAAAATCAATCTACCAACCTTCTCGCAGGACAGGCGTTCCCCGTTTTCACGAGGACAGGCCCGCCTGTCTATGTAAATGTAGGGGTTCGATTTATCGAACCCGTTTCGGGTCGAATAAATTCGATACCAAAACATCGTAAAATACATAACAGGTATTCTGTTTATGATACTATACGCTAAACGCTGTACGCTATACACTATATAGGTTTTGAATTTTGAATTATGGCTTTTAGCTTTAAATTTTTAGTTTAATACCGAGATTGCCACGCTCTGATAAATCAGAGCTCGCAATGACATAAAACATAATAAACTGACAACT
>JAHJOY010000198.1 GCA_018819665.1 bacterium | reverse complement strand
TTTTTTGGTTCCTGAAGCCTAAGGATTTCCACTGCTTTATCTACCCGCTTAACCGTAAGGGGTAAAGTCTGTCCAGACTGTTTCCACTCTCCCTCAATAACTAAAAAATCTTCACTGACTTTCCCTTCATAAATACCTCCTACAGATTTTACTTCCAGGCGCAAAGTATTATCTTTAAAAATAACTTCTTCCACGGGAATACCAGTTACTCCCTGGTCAGGACTGTCCAAAGTCGCAGTTAGAGTACCATCCGGATTCTTAGAGATTTTAAAGACAATCCTAAGCTCTGTCCCAGGAACTTTCAACTTGCCCTCCCAGATACCCTCGATACCAGAAGCAGAAGTAACTTGCTCTTGAGCTGAAACTATAAAAAATGCACTGCTCATAATTATTAAAGTAAAACAGATCAAAATGCTAAACAAAATTCTATAAATCTTTTTCATAATATCTCTACCCCCTTTTTTTATTTTTAAAAATTATCAATCTACAACACTCGAATTAAGATACTACATAATTGATAGTAAAAATAATACGAAAATAGCTTTACCTCTTTATTCTACAAAATACGCAAAAATCCTCTTTTTATATAAAAATTTTTAAGCAGCCAGGTGATAGAAAAAAGTGGAAGGGATTTGATTTATCAAATCAGAATTCCAAATGTTAAGACGTGATTCTAATTACCGATTAAATCTTTCATATAACATTTGCGGATATGAGAAGTTGCGAAGCAATTTGATACATAGTTAATATTTTTCAAACCAATCCTGGTTTAGGCTTATTGCTCTTCACCATGAATCTGCGCATTCTTTCTTGAAGCCTTTTTCCTTAGGGCTTTTTCCTGACGTTTTTGGTACATTTCCCGAATCCAAACATGAACAGGAGCCTTCCATTTTTGTGTCTTGCTCGGAATATTCTTTATTAGACTTCTCGGGTTTAAGCCCATCTCTTTAGCCATTCGTACTGTTTCTTCATTTAATCGACATTTCTTTTTTGCTTCGGCCCATTCGGTTTGTTTTTTATTATTACTGGCCATTAAACATCTCTCCTAAATATGTTAAGGTCACTTATATCACAAGAAAAGCCATCAAGAACACCTGACATATAGCCGCCAGGTTCTCCTTCTTTTAATTCAAAGGCTTCAATCAACTTCCCCGTTGGCACCAATAAACTCCTAAAATGAAATGTGTGTTTTCCACCATAACTGTCCTCAAGTGTAATTGGATCAAAATTAACAGTCTCGAAATCAATACCAAGTTCTTGCGATATCTTTTTATTAAAGCAGTTAAAACAGTGTCTTTTGCCATCTTCAGGCGAAATGACTGTTTCGTATTTTGGTACTTTTGCGCCACAATGATCACAAACCACCTTCATTATAATTGCCCCCCCCTCTAATAGTAAGTTTAAAGTAACGCTCTTTGATATTCAATATTGTACCAAAATTTAAAAATAATTTACAATAAATTTAAATTTTTCTTAATTGATTTTTCAAAATAGATTTGCACTTTGTTTAATAACTGCGACTCTAATTATCAATTATTTTTTACCAATATCTTTTCCCGTTAATAAATTTCTCGGTTCCTTGTTTTTTAATTTTACTTAGATTTTTTAGATGGGCATCTTCATGAATGGGTTTTAAGAAATCTAATTTGGTGCAAGTTTCAAACTCTTCACATTCCCAGCAGCCTTGAATATTCTTTTTTTCGCAACATTTCCTGATATTACAAAACGGAGGTCCTCCTCCGTCTTTACAAACTTTACTGCAACGTAATCTAACCATTGCCCCTAAAGTCGCATAACACTTTTCATAATCTTTAAATTCTTTAAAGTATTTAGTTAACCCTTTGGAGACTCGGTCAAACTTTTCTTGTCTTAATTTTTTCCTCAAATCTCTGGCTAAATCTGCAATCTCTCCCTTGTGATTAACACAATCTCCGCAATAAAGTCCGCAATAAGCAATTAATTTTTTATCTTCATTCATTGATCTCAACACCTTACTTTCTTTTATTATCTCTTTATTCGTTTTTTCCTTCTGCAGGATGTATTTCTACTAAATTAATTAATCCACATCTTACTTTATCTTTACTGCAAAAATAGCAAAAATCCTCTTTTTATAAAAAAGTTTTTGGTTTTTATATACGATATATTGACAATAATATGTATATATGATAATTTAATCATATATAAAGAGAAATACTATGGGGGTATATTAAATATGTTATTAGAAATGCTAATTGGCGGACTAATTGCTTTAAAAGAATATGTTGCCTTACATGTGGTAACTTGTCTTATTCCAGCTTTTCTTTTGGCTGGTGGGATTATTGCTTTTACTTCTCGCGATACTATTCTTAAATATTTAGGAGCAAAAGCAAAAAATATTATTTCTTTCCCCTTAGCGGCAATCTCTTCAATATTTATTGCAGTATGCTCCTGTACTGTAATTCCGGTTTCAGCCGGAATCTATCGTAAAGGCGGAGCAATTGCCCCTGCCTTTATTCTTTTATGGGTTGCCCCGGCCTCCAACCTTTTAGCAGTAATCTATACTGGAAATATAATAGGGTATGACATGGCCATAGCCAGAATTATTACTGCCTTTATTACTGCCTTTATTATGGGAACAGTAATGTATCTATCTTTTCGCAAAGAAGAAGCAGAGAGAATGATAGAAGGAGGAGAGGGAGGAGACGGCGATAAAAAAATTATTGCCGGAAAAGATATAATTCTACTTCTTTTAATTCTTTTTAGCCTGCTTTCTCCTAATTACCTTGTTACTAAAGGTCCTTACTTGCATAAGGTTTATGTCTTTGCCATATCTATCTCTATTACTTTTTTATATGCTTACTTTGCTATTAAAAAAGATAGGATTTTCAATTGGCTTAAAGAAACCTGGTGGTTTGTAAAATTAATTTTCCCTTTGCTTTTAATGGGAGTATTTATTGTAGGAGTTATCGGGAAGATTCTTCCCCAGCAATGGATAGAACACTGGCTGGGAGGAAATTCTTTGCGTTCCTCTTTTTTGGCTACCCTTATTGGAGCAGTAAGCTATTTTGCTACTATGACTGAAGCACCTTTTGTAGATACTTTGATGAAATTAGGAATGGGGAAAGGTCCTGCCCTTGCACTGCTTCTTTCTGGACCAGGAATGAGCCTTCCTAATATGTTGGCCATAATAAAAGTATTTGGTTTTAAAAAAGCTTCAGTTTATATTGTAACTATGGTTATCCTGGCTACCATAAGCGGTTGGTTTTGGGGAAATTATATTTTTTAGAAGGTGAACAAAGATGAAAATTGAAATTTTGGGAACCGGTTGTCCAAAGTGTAAAAAACTGACCGAACTAACTGAAGAGTCGGTCAATGAACTTGGTGTTTCAGCAGAAATTATTAAAGTAACAGATATCAACAAAATTATCGATTACGGGGTTATGGTGACCCCTGCTTTAGTTATTGATGGAGATGTAAAG
>JAHJOY010000197.1 GCA_018819665.1 bacterium | reverse complement strand
TACATATCCGGAGATTATCTTCTCATCAAAAGTTATAGTTTCTTCCATTAAAATCTTAGAAATTAATTTTGCTGCCTCATCATCATTTAAATAGTCAATAACTTTTTGAGAATCTACTACTTTATCATCTTCTAAAATTTTTTCAATGGCTGTTACGATTTGACGATGCATCAGAACGGAAAAATCTTCCGTTTTCAACTTTTTTAAAATATCCTGGGTAACTTTTTCATTTTCTAACATACACCCGATGAGAATTTTTTCCGCTTTAATATTCCCAGACTCAGAATTTAATTTAATAAAATTGTGGGAGGAATCTTTTAATCCTCTTTTATATCTTTTTAGTTCGATTAAGATCGCTTCTTCGGATAATTTTAATTCTTCAGATATCTTTTTTGTCTGAGCTCTCAGCTCAACCTCATTACCTATTACGCTCAGGGTAGGTAAAATTTCTTTAATAACTTTTACTTTCCCTTCTATAGTTTTAATACTATAATTGGAATATAAAAGTTTTAATTTATAATCTATTAAGGAAAGCGACCTATCAATTAAATTTTGAAAAGGTGTTCTTCCTTTTTTAATTAAAAAATCAGCTGGGTCATAACCCTGAGGTAAGGCTAAAACTTTAATTCCAAGACCAGCTTTTACCAGCAAATCCAAACTTCTTAAGGTCGCCATATTACCGGCTGAATCTGCATCATAAGCGATTAAAACCGTATCGGTAAACCGTTTTATTAAATCTATTTGTTTAGTGGTTAAAGCTGTTCCCAGAGATGCTACTACATTATTAAATTCGTATTGTTGAGTTATTAAAACATCGGTATAGCCTTCTACAATAATTATACAATTCTTTTTTCGAATATCTTCCTTGGCAAAGTTTAAATTGTATAAATTGCTCCCTTTGTTATAAACCAACGTTTCCGGAGAATTTATATACTTGGGCAAAGAATCATCTAAAACCCTGCCTCCAAAACCTATTACCCTCCCTGATAAGTGAAAGATAGGAAAAATTATCCTGTCTCTGAAATAGTCAATGTATTTCCCTTCTATTTTGCTCTTTTTTATTAGTCCGGCCTTGATTAGCTCTTCGTAGGTATATCCCTTTTTCTTTAAAAAGTTAGTTAATGCGTCCCAGCCAGGGGGAGCATAACCTAATCTATACAGTTCGACACTAGTGTCATTAATTCCTCTTTTTTTAAAATAATTTATTACTTTTTTTCCTTGATTAGTTCTAAATAGACATTCTCGGTAATAATTTGCGACCAGATTATTTAATTTATACAGTATTTCTTTTTCTCTGTTAAGAAAATTTTCTTTTTCTTCATCTACAGGGAGAGATACACCTGATTTTTTAGCTAACATTTTCACTGCTTCAAAAAAGCTAAGTTTCTCATATTTCATAAGAAAATTAAAAACATTACCCCCTTCTCCACACCCAAAACAATGAAATAACTGCTTTTCAGGACTAACCATAAAAGAAGGGGTCTTCTCTCCATGAAAAGGACATAATCCTTTAAATCCCTTTCCTGCTGGCTTTAAATGTACATACTCTGAAATAATATCTATAATATCGCAACGATTCCTTATTTCTTCCAGTAAATCAGATGAAAATCTCAAATATAAATCACCTACATATTATTATCGTTATGTGTAATTAATGAAACACTTTCTTTTTTTAAAACTCCTAAATTTATCTTCGTATTAATATATTCTACAAAAGTTTTAATTTTCCTCTTTTTTTTTAAAAATATTTTAAAAAAATACTAGTTGATTATTTTTAATATAAATCAACTAGTTTAAGATAACTTGCTTTATTTTTTTGGGAGAAAATCAGAAAATAAAACTAAAAATTTAGCTGTAAATTTTTATCTCCGGAGATTTTTTCTTTCTTTTTGACCTTTCCATACCTTCCTCCACCACCCGGACTTAGCTCTAAAAGTCCCTTTCTGGCTAAAATTATATTCTGAGCAATTTCAAATCCTACTACCTGGCTAATTTCCTGATAAGAAGCTTTATGTAGTATATTCATTTCAGTGCCAAAATAACCAAACAATTTATTCAGGGTCTTTTTACCCACGCCGGGTACAAACTCTAAAGGAACCTGATGATAATAAGGGGGCCGATGAGGAGGAGAAAAAGATTGCTGATAATCTCCAATTTCTACAATCCGATCAAAAACACCTTTTACTATTTTATCACTCCCACATTTCTCACACTTATAAACTGGAGGATGGCTGGTGGCAGTATAATTGCAGATTTCACAAAAAGTTCGATGATATCTGCCCAGTTTGGGGTCAAGGCCGTAATTAGCAGTTATTTTTCTTCCTTCTTTTCTCTGTAAGGCTAAAAGTATCTCTTTAAAATTTGCCTTATCCAGTTTTACTATATTATATTCTCGGCCAATCTTGGGTAGAGAATGTGCATCCGAATTAGTTAAAAAAGTATGCTTGGCTAATTCTCTTAAATGGTCAGCAATTTTTGTATCTGCACTTAATCCCAATTCTATAGCAGGAATCTTTTTTAAAGTAGCTCTACTAAACATCTCCGGTAATCTTCTGACACAATTCCCATAAACACTTTTATGGGGAGTAAATGCATGGGCGGGGATTAAAATCCCTCCAATTTGATTTATAATTTGAAAGGCTTCCTGGGCACTAATTTTACAATTTTGACTGCTTAAACTCACATTGGCAACCAGTAGAGATAGTGCCTTGCTAAATTCTTTTATATCTTTAAAATAGGGGAAATAGGCTATTTGATGGGAATGGCCTCCACCTTTTTCTTTGGTTTCAATTTCTGAGCCCAAAATAATAGTTACTTTGTCCTGATAAATTAAGCCACCTTCCTTTAAAGGTTTCATTTCTCCGCTGTTAATTAACTGGGAAATATCGTCAATTACTTCAGGTGAAGCGCAATCAACGATACCTACAATGTCAATCCCTTTTCTATATTTACATTCCCGGGCAATGTTGGCAAAAGTTAAGTCCCGGGAGGCGGTTATTTTTATTGGGGTACCGTTATTACTTCTGCCAATGTGCACATGCAAATCCATAAAATATTTCTTCATATTTTGTTCCCCTGCGGGTTTGATAAATCGAACCCCTACGCTATCCGCTAAACGCTATCCGCTAGAATACGAGATGCGAGGTATAATATTCCTATTATAGTTTTCGCATCTTTAATAATATTTTCTTTCACTAATTTAAGTGCTTCATTTGGCTTAATTAGTTCAACTTTAATAAATTCATCAGCATCTTCATTTTTTCTTCTTTTCTCTAAATCCTCCGCTAAAAATAGTGTAAGTCTTTCATTACAAAAACCTGGAGTGGAGAAAAAAGATACTAATTTTTTAATCTTTTGGGGATAATAACCGGTCTCCTCTTCCAATTCTCTTTTGGCACATCTAAATAAATCTTCTCCCTCTTCCACCGTCCCTGCTGGCAGTTCCCATAAAACTTCATCTGCCGGTTCTCTGAACTGTCTGATCATTACTACCTTTTTGTCATCAGTCAAAGCTAATATAACTACAGCTCCAGGATGTTCAACTATTTCTCTGACAATCTCCCTGCCATCAGGTAGTTTTACTTTATCCTGACGAAGTTTAATAGTTTTCCCCTGATAAATATAGGTGGAAGATAAAATTTTCTTTTCTAAAGAATCTTCTTTATTCATTTAAGTTTTCTCCTGAGGTTACAGTATTTATAATAGATAAAACATATTCTGCTGTATTTTTTAAATTTTTAACAAGAATATATTCATCAACTGTATGAACCTTCTCCATCCCTATAGCTAAAACAACTGAGGGGAAACCTTTCTTATTAAATACATTGGCATCGCTCCCACCTCCGCTGGGACATAATTCTGGTTGTAATCTCATATCATTTGCTGCCTTCATTGATATTTTAACTACTTGATCATCAGAGGACAAATTGTAGCAATAGTACTCCCTGTTAATCTTTACCTCTGCTTTTGCTTTAAATTCCTGAGCAGTATCTTCGGTTATCTTTTTCAATCGCTCAGTATATTTTTCTAATTTTTCTTCGTTTCTACTTCTAACTTCCCCTTTTAATGTTACCTTATCAGGGACAATATTTGTAGCTTTGCCACCGGAAATAATCCCAATATTAGCTGTGGTTTCTTCATCTATTCTACCTAACTTCATCCGGGAAAGAGCAAATCCGGCTACCTGAATAGCATTAATCCCTTCTTCGGGATTTGAACCAGCATGAGCAGATTTTCCATAAATAATAATTTGCAGAGAATTCTGAGAGGGGGCTGTAGTAATAATTTTTCCTACCTGGCCTCCGGCATCTAAAACAAATCCCATTTGGGCATTTAAACTGGAAATATCTAAATTTTTTGCACCTTTTAAGCCTATTTCTTCACAAATGGAAAATACAATCTCTATATCACCACAGGGAATATTATTCTCTTTAATGATATGCAGTGCCTCTAATAAAGCAGCAATTGCCGCCTTATCATCTGCTCCTAAAATTGTTTTTCCACTGCTTACTATCTTTTCTTCCTTCACAAGAGGATTAATCTTTTTCCCTGGAACAACTGTATCCATATGAGCGGAAAACATAATAGGAGTAGCTTTTTTGATATTTCCCCTTAAACGAGCTATTATATTACCGCTATTAGATTTTACCTTCTCACCAGCTTGATCAACTATAACTTCTAATCCTAAATCTTTTAGTTTTTTTACTAAAAAATCTGCAACTTCCTTCTCCTCTCTGGATACACTGTCAATCTTAACTAATTCCATAAAACTTTCTATCAATCTTTTTTTATTAACCATTAATTAATCCTCCACCAATTCTGCCCCTTGCTTTAAAGCTTCTTTATTTAAATTTATTAAATCTTGATTACGACCAGCTAAAGTCTTTTCTAAAGCCTTGAATATAGTCTCCATCTTTACCACTTTTGATTTTTTAACACAAGCACCTAAAACTACCATATTGGCTGCTCTTGAATTACCTAACTTATCAGCAATATCATCTGCAGGAATCCTTATTACACTAACATCGTCCCGGTTAACTTCACGCTCTATTAATGAATCATTCAAGATGATTAACCCATTCTCACTTACATTCGGTTCAAATTTATCTAATGAAGGTTGGTTCATGGCAATTAATATTTTGGGATGGGATACGATTGGAGAGCCAATCTCCTTGGAAGAAATAAGTACTGTACAATTGGCTGTTCCCCCTCTCATCTCTGGTCCATAAGAAGGCATCCAGGCAACATTTTTCCCCTCTAACATACCAGCATAAGCCAATAATCTACCCATTAACATTATTCCTTGGCCACCAAATCCTGAAATAATAATTCTCTCTAACATTCAGGACACCTCCTCAGGAGTTTTAAATTCTCCTAATGGATAATATGGAATCATATTTTCTTCCAACCACTTATTTGCTTCAATTGGACTTAAACCCCAGTTGGTAGGACAGGTTGATAAAATTTCAACCAGAGAAAAACCCTTTCCCTCTATTTGTGATTGAAAAGCTTTTCTTATAGCTTTCTTTGCTTTCAATATATAAGCAGGCTTTGACAAAGCTACTCGAGAAATATAAGCAACTCCTTTTAGAGTAGATAACATTTCTGCTACTTTTATAGGGTATCCCATAGTTTTCGGGTCTCTGCCATAAGGAGATGTTTGGGTTACTTGCCCTATCAAAGTAGTAGGGGCCATTTGTCCACCGGTCATTCCATAGATAGCATTATTTATAAATATAACCGTAATATTCTCACCTCGGTTAGCAGTATGTACTATTTCTGCTGTACCAATAGAGGCAAGATCTCCATCTCCCTGATAAGTAAATATAATAGAATCTGGTTTTGCTCTTTTCATTCCGGTAGCTACAGCAGGGGCTCTCCCGTGCGCTGCACAAATCATATCACAATCAAAAAACACATAAGCAAATACTGAACAACCTACTGGACATACTCCTACAGTTTTTTCTCTTACCCCAAATTCATCTAAAACCTCAGCTATCAAGCGATGGGCAATGCCATGATGACACCCTGGGCAATAAGTAAAAGGAACTTTAGTTAAAGATTTGGGACTGCCAAAAACTTTCTTCATAATATTATCACACACCTCCCCGTCGTAATATATTAAAATGTAATTATTTTATGTTAAATATTTCTTTATTTCAGTTAAAATTTCAAATTGGGTGGGCACTACCCCACCAGCTCTTCCGTAAAAATTAATTTCCGCTTTACCATTTGCAGCTAATTTAACGTCTTCTAACATCTGACCATAGCTCATTTCCACTACTAAAACCTTATTTATTTTTTCGGAAGTCTCAGCAATTATCTTCTCCGGGAAGGGGAATAAGGTAATTGGCCTGATTAGTCCAATATTAATTCCCTCTTTTTTGGCATTATCAATTACAGTCTTTACAATCCGAGCTACTGTCCCGTAAGCAACTACTATTAAATCAGCATTATCTAAATTAATTGCTTCATATCTAATTTCTTTTTCTATTATTTTTTTATATTTCTCCTGAATCTTTAGATTTATTTTTTCCATTTCATAAGGATCCAGATTAAAGGGAACAATATATTTTTTTTCTCTTCCTTTGCACCCGGTTAAAATCCATCCTTCTTTATCTGGCAAATCAATCTTTTTTCTTTCCTTAAACTCTACAGCTTCCATCATTTGTCCTATAAGTCCATCTCCTAATATCATTGCCGGATTAGTATATTTATCAGCTAAATCAAAAGCATCCATAGTAAGATCTACTAATTCTTGCACTGAAGATGGTGCAAGAACAATTAAATGATAATCACCGTGTCCTCCACCTTTGGTAGCTTGAAAATAATCAGCTTGTCCAGGCTGTATACTTCCTAATCCTGGGCCTCCTCTTTGTATATTCACTATTACGCACGGTAATTCAGCACAGGCAAGATAAGAAATTCCTTCTTGTTTTAAACTTATCCCCGGACCCGAAGAAGAGGTCATAGCCCTTGCCCCGGTAGCAGCGGCTCCATAGACCATACTTATAGCTGCTATTTCACTTTCAGCTTGCACAAAAGCAGCATCTTTCATTTTTAATAGTTTTTTAGCCATATAAGCTGTTAGTTCACTTTGGGGAGTTATTGGATAACCAAAATAAAATCGACAACCAGCACGGATTGCAGCTTCTCCAATAGCTTCATTCCCTTTCATTAACATCTTTTCTCCCATTTTCCAGCCTCCTTAATAATAATTTAATTGTATAGGAATTTCCTTTTTCCGTAAGCCCTATTTAGTAGATACTCACTTAACAGGGTAAGTCTATTGTAGATAAAATAATTGTGTTTAAGAGCTCTAGTTGTGTATCTTGCATTTTGTATTTGAAACTAACGACTATTCACTATTCACTAACGACTAATTTATTTAAACACTTCAATTGCAACATCCGGGCAAGTTATCGCACAAAAAGCACAACCGGTACATTCTTCTGGTTTAATCTGTTTGACAGGATGATAGCCTTTTTTGTTAAAATATTCAGACATTACTATAATATTTTTAGGGCAAGCGGGGATACATAATTCGCACCCTTTGCATCTTTCCTCATCAATTACAATTTTTGCCATATTCTTTCTTCCCTCTCTTTTTAAAGTTTAATTCCACGGTAAATGCATAAACCGTTTTATATAAAATATTGGTTCTTCAAAATTTTCCCGTTTCATTTTTTGAGAGAACCGTTCATCTATACAGATAAATTTGATAGGAACTTTTAATTTCTGGGCTGCTTGTTTTATCAAAATGTGACCTTGTTTAATTATTTTTTTATCTGTTTGCCTACCTAAATTCGGATTGCTCACTATTCCGTTAATTTTTAAGCGAGATGTATTTTCTATTTCTTGAGCCATCTGTTTAATTTGAGGTGCACTTTGAGTAAAAGGCCGATAAGAATTTACTACCAGCAGCATTTCATAATCTAAATCTTTGATGAAATACCTGAAATTACCCAAAACCACTGCTCCTGCATCATCTCCACCCACATCAAGAATTAAGCAATAATCTGGATTTTGAATTAAACCTTTTATCTCAGGAGAAATTAAGGGTAAATCAGCATAAAATAAATCACCTTCAGGAGCAATTACCTTTATATCTTTAAGGTTTAAGGCATCTTTCGCTTCTCGAGTTCTAAAATAAGGATTAACTATATCTAAATCTACAATAGCGACTTTAGCGTAGCTTTTCCTGCAATATATTGAATAATTAATGGCAATTTCTGTCTTTCCACTTCCAAAACTTCCAACAAATATCTTTATTCTTTTACTCAATATATTTTTCCCACCTCTTCTCCCTTTAAAACTCTTAAAGCTCCTTCACATAAGGACAGCATCTCCTCTTCACCGGGATATACCATTACTAAAGATAAAAAACTCACTCTATCTCTTACCGTATTAACAAATTCATTATTATAAGCTATCCCCCCGGTTAAAATGATGGCATCTAGCTGACCTTTCAATACTGTAGCCCCTGCTCCGATTTCTTTAGCTACTTGATAAGCCATGGCTTCTAATATTAATTTTGCTTTTTTATCTCCATGTTTGATCATCTTTTCTACTTCTCTAACATCATTAGTATTTAAATAAGCTACTAATCCACCTTTGCCTTTTATCTTTTTCATCATCTCATCCTTGGTAAATTTTCCGGAAAAACAAAGTTCTACCAGACCACCAACAGGAACTCCGCCACTTCTCTCAGGAGTAAAAGGTCCTTCTCCGTTAAGAGCATTATTAACATCAATAACCTTTCCCTTACAATGAATTCCCACTGAAATTCCTCCACCTAAGTGAGCGATAATAAAATTTAACTTCTCGTACTTTTTTCCTAAATCTAATGCTGCTTTTCGAGCAACTGCTTTTTGATTTAAAGCATGAAATATGCTAATTCGAGGAATTTCTGGCATTCCAGAAATTCTGGCAACAGGTCTCATCTCGTCAATTACTACCGGGTCAACTATATAAGCAGGAATAGACAACTTTTCAGCAATTCCGTAAGCAAGTATTCCTCCTAAATTAGAAGCATGCTCTCCACTTACTCCCTTACACAGATCCTCTAACATCTTTTTATTAACCCGATAAGTTCCGCAGGCAATAGGTTTTAGTAGTCCTCCTCTTCCCACTACCGCATCAAGAGTTGAAAGATTAAATCCTTTTTCTTTTAAAAAATTTAAAATAATTTCCTGCCGAAATCGATATTGGTCGATAATTTTATTAAAATTAGATAATTCTTCATGGTTATGCTCAATCTTTTTTTCAAATAACAATTGTTCATTAGAAAATACTGCTACTTTGGTAGAGATAGAACCAGGATTTATCACTAATATTTTATAATCTTTTCTCATCTTTAAATCACCTCGTAAAACTAGCAAGTCATCTTAAAGTTCACCCATTTCACTCATCAATACTCCCAGGGCAATAGAATACAACTTAGATTCTGCAGAGTCTGACCGAGAAACTAATACCACTGGAGCCTTTGCCCCTAAAAGTAATCCTGCTGGTACTGCTTTGGCCAAATAAACCAAGCCTTTAGCAAAGATATTAGCTGCTTCAATATCTGGGGCCAATAAAATATCTACTTCTCCAGAAACTGGGCTTTCAATTCCCTTATGTAGAGCAGCTTTCTTAGAAATAGCATTATCAAAGGCCAACGGTCCATCCACTATACCACCTATAATCTGTCCTCGTTCACTCATTTTAGCTAAACAAGCGGCGTCAATAGTTGCAGGCATATCAGGATTTACTAATTCCACAGCAGCCAGTGCAGCAACTTTAGGCTTCTCTATACCAAGTGCATGGTAGAAATAGATGGCATTTTGAATAATTTGAGCTTTTTGATTTAAATCAGGCTTAATATTCATTGCTCCGTCAGTAATGGTAATTATCCGATCATAACCTTTAACTTCTAACACATAAGCATGACTGAGCATTCTATTAGTCCGTAAACCAATTTCTTTATCTAAAACAGCCTGCAAAAGTCTGGCTGTTCCCATCATACCTTTCATTAATATAGATGCCTTTTTATTTCGGACTAATTCAACAGCACATCGGGCAGTTTCTGTTTTATCCGGTTTATCAATTATTTCATAATTAGCAGGGTTGATCCCCATTTTTTCAGCTATCTGAATAATCTCTTTTTTATCGCCAACTAAAATTGAATCGGTTAACCCTTCTTTTCGGGCAGCTTCGACTGCTTTTAATACATCTTCTGCTCCAGCAGAAGCTACTGCCATTTTTTTAGGACCATAATCTTTAGCCTTGTTTAAAACTTCATCAAAAGTTCTTAACATTTTTATTGTTCACCTCTTTATTAAAAATTTACCAATTCTCCAATTTGCCGATTGACCAATTAAATTAGTTAGCCAGTTAGCCAGCAAATTGTGTGATGCGTAACATATAATAAGTAACCTGTTTTACCCATTCATAAGTATAATTTTATTGCTCATTACATATTACTCATTTCTGTATTTTATACGCGATACGAATTAGGTTTCTGAATATTTAATATTTAATTCTCTTTTTAATTACTTTTCCCAATCTTTTAATTCCCTCATCAATATCTTCCAAACTTGGATAACAGAAAGAAAGCCTCATGGTGTTTTTTCCTTTCCCATTAGCAAAAAATGGACCACCAGGCACATAAGCCACATTTTCTTCAATTGCCTCTTTAAACATTTCTCCGGTATCTATGTACTCAGGTAAAGTAGCCACTACAAAAAATCCTCCTTGCGGTTTAGTCCAGGTGGCCTCTTTTGGAAAATATTTATCTAAAGCATTCAGCATTATATCTCTTTTTTCCTTATAAATTTGAATATTAGATTTGATATTTTCTTCTAATTTACCTGATTTACAATACTCATAAGCAATTAATTGGCTTAAGATACTGGTACATAAATCGGTTGCTTGTTTCAGTATAGCCAACTTCCTTATTATATCTTTATTACCTAACACCCAAGCTAATCGCAACCCCGGGCATAATATCTTAGAGAAGGTTCCTAAACTAATAACAAATCCATTATTATCCAAAGAATATATAGAGGGAATTGGTTCTCCTTCGAATCTGAGTTTTTCATAGGGGTTATCTTCTACAATAAATACATTAAATTTATGAGCAATTTCGATTATTTTCTTTCGCCGAGCCAGGGACATGGTTACTCCTGCAGGATTTTGAAAATTGGAAATAGTATATATAAACTTAACTTTTTTACCTTCGTTTTTAAGCTGGGTAAGTTTTTCCTCTAATATATCCAGCTGCATACCTTCGTCATCCATAGGTATGCCTACCAATTCTCCTCCATAACTATAAAAAGCGTTTAAAGCAGCCAAATAACTGGGCAATTCTACTATTGCAATATCTCCAGGGTTTAAAAATGCTTTACCCACTAAATCTAATCCTTGTTGGGAACCAGAACTAATAATTATATTTTCTAACTCTCCATTATTGCCATCTTTTGCTAAATGGTCTAAAATACATTTTCTTAATTCGGGTAATCCTTCAGTGGTACTATATTGTAAGGCTCGAGCGCTATTTTTACTTAACACCTTCTGGGTTATTTTCTTTATATCTTCTACTGGGAAAGTTGCGGGATCCGGCATTCCTCCTGCTAAAGATATCACTTCCGGATTTTGAACTAATTTCAAAATCTCCCGAATAGCCGAGGCTTTCATTCTGGAAGCTAAAATAGAATAAAATTCTTCTGTATTTATCGACATTACATCCACTCCTTTTATTTTTTACTTATTACTTTATGTATATTCTAAGGCTTCTTCTTCGCCTTTTAATACTCTAACTGCTCCTAAGGCCAGGGCTTTCATCTCATCAGTCCCCGGAGAGTATATTTTTTAAATTGAGTTCTTTATAAGATTTGCCTAATTCCTGAGCCATTCTTCTTGCTGCTGCTTTTAAGTTAAGGACATGACATAAACTTTCTCTTTCAATATTTTCTTTCCATATATAACAGCACTTATATTAAATGAGCAATTTCTGTGCCAATTTATTGAGCAATCCTAGTAAAACAAAAAATAGCTTATACTGGATAATAAAAGTAATTTTTGGGAAATAAATCATAATTTTTTATTTTTATTTTCATTTGCATATTTATGCATATTATTGCATTTTATGCAATATTTTGTTAATAATTCCATTATACGTGGTGTACAGCATGAACTAAATTCGTATTTCGTTTAAGATTAGTTAAGCTGGTTAGCTGGTTAGGGAAAAGAAGAAATAATGAAATAAGTAATATAATGTAAGGGCACGATGCATCGTGCCCTCAGAAAAATTAGGTAATAATATGGAGAGGGCACAATTCATTGTGCCCCTACAACATAACTATTCACTATT